>NZ_BMOD01000016.1 GCF_014646895.1 Deinococcus roseus | reverse complement strand
GAAACGCTGTTTCGTCGATGGTACTGAGTGAGTGATTGCTTGGGAGAGTAGAGCGACGCGGGGGGTTTTTTGTTTTTGTGCCTTGCCTTAAATGATGTGTGGGCGCAGGAAACAGAGCTTGACGGCAGCAAAAAGTTTTGCTATTGTCGATGTGCTGAACAAGTCCAGGCTTGGGAGGCGTGGAGTGCGGGTGTAGCTCAGTTGGTAGAGCGCGACCTTGCCAAGGTTGAGGTCACGAGTTCGAGTCTCGTTACCCGCTCCAGAAGAAAAAGAGCTGCAAGGCTCTTTTTTTGTTTTGTATGGCTTTTGTGCAGCTGGAGGGTTTGCTTTTGCTGGGGTTTAAAGATGGTGTTTTTCTGGCTTTTGACCACGCAATCGTCCTGCAAATTCATTACTATAAGATGAGCATGTCTCTAGGCGACTCCAGATGGTTAAAACGGCTGCAGCGCTCATTTCTGCAGCAGAAGAAAATCTTGCACTTCAGGGCGCCACTGGAACATGGGGCACCTTACCTGCTGGATGCCCTCAGGGAAGGGTTGCCTGCACTGGTGTGGTTCGAGATCTCTGAACGTGAACATGGAGATGCAGTGGCGCAGGCCAACAAACTGGCCGAGGCCTTCAACCACACCCTGGGACAGAACATCATTGATTATGGAGTGACTCCGCCCTACATCACCATCATCCTGCAAAGGTATGATGCCCTTTTTGACCGTTATTGTTTTGTGTATTCGGGGAACCAGGTGCTGCCAGGGATGCTGGAGTTGTTTCAACACATGCTGGCATTGGGACACCAGGTGGTGGTGCTGGGTGAGATGAACTTGCCAGATGCACAGGTGGTTTCTGCACAGGAGTTGATGTTGGAACCGGAAGAGGCACTGCAGCTTGCCAGCCTGACTTTTCAATTGCCTGAGGCCACAGTGCAGGCCATTTACCAGAAAAGTCAGGGAATTTTTGAAAAATTCTGGGTGGAAGTTCACTTGCAGAAAGGCTGGTCCATTCCCCATCAACCCTGTGCTGCAGGTCGCCGTGTGCCCAGAGGGTTTGAAGTTGAGATCAAACCTGAATTTTTGTTGCCCTTGCTGCTGAAAAAAGAGAAACATCTGGAGGCCCTGGAACTGGCTGCAGAGGCTTTGCCTGAAAAAGTCCTGGATTTTCTGGAGCAGTCTGCGTCAAGGGTGATTTTGCAGGGGGAGCATGTGCGGCTGTGGCAGGTGCTGAACCGTTTGCCCCCTGAACTGCTCGCCCATGAGGCAGTGATGCGCTGGCGCCTGGAAGCCGCCTATCTGATGGACCGGCATGTCGGTTTGAGGGAAGAAGTGCTGTCCTGTCTGCAGCAGCATGAAGCGCCTGAGTTGCGGGCCCTTGCCGCCAACCTGTGGTTTTTTGGCATGGGTGAAGATTCTTTTGCCGAGGCTTCGAGGGCAGTACAGCACAAACGTTCTTCCCTGACGGTGCAGGCCCTGGCCCGGGCTTTTCGCTGGCAGATCAGGGAACTCCGGGACATCCAGCACTATGTGGACCTGAGTTTTGAGGCCTTGCGTCTGGCAGAAGCCGACAAAAACACCTTGCAGATCATTCGGGCCTCGGTGCACCTTCCTTATTGTTTGCTGCTGAACAACCAGCTGCAGGAAGCCGCCCACTGGGCCAACTGGACCATGCAGTTCTTGAATGCTTTGCCTGTGGTGAATGCTGTGGACCGTTTGCTGACCCTCAATGCCTGGTATTATCTGCGCATTCTGACGGGAGACCATGTGGGGCTGGAAGGCGGGTTGCAGGATGCCCTCAAACTGTCCAGAAACACCAGTGAATCCCTGCATTACCTGCTGCACTGCACCTGGAGTGAATACTGTCTGATTGTGGGTCAGCCCAGTCAGGCCCTGGAACACTGGCTGGAAATCTGGAGCAGTTACAACCGGCATGAACGGGGCAGGTTTGCTTATTACCTGGTGCGCCTGTGCATGGCTCTGGGGCAGGAGAAAGAAGCAGAACAGTATGCCCGTGAAGCCCTGGCGCTCAGTGCAGATGCACCCCTCTGGAAAAGACGCTATGCCCATCTGGCCCTGGCCCTTTCGGTGCTGCATTCCCGCCCCCAGGAGGCTTTGCAGCACCTGAACAGTGTGGAGAACATCGGACCCTTCAAGTACTCTGAGCGGGTCTGGGTGGCTGCTCCACTGTTGAAAAAGATCATTCAGGAAGACCCTCCAGTGCAAAATGAGGACACCAATGAAGCAGAAGAGCAATACATTCGTGCGCTTTCGCTTTATGAACGGCTGGAATATGTGGGTTCCTTTCATTTGCTCAGGGAAAACGAATCAGAACCTCCCAGTTCAGATCTGCTTTACATCAAGACCCTTGGAAGCCAGGAGGTCAGCCTGGCTGGAGAGGTGCTGGACCTTTCCCCCAGACAGGTGGAGATCGTGGTGTTGCTGGCCTTGCATCCTCAGGGTCTGACAGGAGAGCAATTGCTGCTGGAATTGTATGGAGATGCAGGCACCTACAGCAATCTCAAAGCCCTGATTTCCCGCCTGAGGAGGATTGTTCCCATTGTTTCTCAGCCGTACAAGTTGCAATTGGAATACCGGGCAGATTTCCTGGAATTGCAAGAACGCATCCGCCAGGGGCGCATGGAGCAGGTGGTCCGGCTTTATGCAGGTGGTTTCATGGAGCATTCCACTGCGCCGGGCATTGAATCCATGAGGAATGAACTGGAGCGTCAGGTGAAAGCACTGGCAGAAAATTCCCGTGATCCCGATTTTGTGCTGAAACTGGCGGAAAAACTGGAGGATGACCTGGACATCTGGGAGCACCTGTCTCACATCCTTCCCAGGCAGAGCCAGCACTACGCTTTTGTGCTGGCGCAGGTGAAACGCCTGCGTGAAGAATGGGGGGTTGTGTGAGGCTGTTTGGTGCAATGGCATGAACCCCCAGCTGAACTCCAGCTGGGGGTTGGTGTTGGGTGGGGTGTCCTGGTGTTTACTTGCTGCACACAACAGGTGAGATGGAACTGTTTTTGACCGGAGGCGGAGGGGTGGGATCGGCAGCCAGCGCAGCAGATGACAGGAGGCCAAGCAGCATCAGGATGGGCAAGATGGTGTGTTTTTTCATGTCAGACCTCCATCAAATGGCTGAAATCCCCGACCATCACAGGAAAACCCATGCAGGAGAACAAAGTTGAGCCTGGGGTTTCCAGGTGGTTTTGGGTTGCTTCTGTGGGATTGAAGCAACGTCTTCAAGGGTTGCTTTCAGTAAAAGGCATGGGAGGTTTAGAAAGGGTTGATCTGGCAGGCAACCTTCAGGCAACCCAGAGTTCGCTTTACTGGTAAATGATGTGCTGTATGAAAAAAACGTGGGCTGATGCAAACCCCTGTGGTGTGGGGCTGACAGGTGTGGTGCCCAGAAATTCAGGTTCAAGATGACAGATTTGATTCAGGTGAAAGGACTGGGCAAGACCTCAAAGGCCCAGATTGTTTTGCAGGACGTGACGTTCAGGGTGCCGCAAGGCATGCTGAGTGTGATTTCTGGTGCACCCCGTTCAGGCAAAACTTCGGTGCTGCGGGTGATGCTGGGGCTGGAGGCACATCAGCAGGGGCAATGCTCTTTTCTGGATTTGTCTTTGCATCTTCCAGCCAGAAAGCAGATGCTGCATCTGGGTCTGAAACCTCCCAGAATGCTTCCCTGGGTGACCTGTGCAGAGTTTTTATTGCACCTGCCCCACTATCAGGCATTGCTGGATCCCCAGACCTGGGTCTACACGGCCCTGACCCAGGTGGGACTGCAGAAAATGGCCCATGTGTCCGTGTGGTCTCTGAAACGCCACCAGAAGGTGAAGTTGTGGATTGCTGCGCAAATGGGGCCACAAGGTGGACTGCTGTTGCTGGATGAGCCCATGCAGGGCTTGAACGTGCAAGAGCGCCAGGACCTCTGGCTGGTGCTGAGGCGTCTGGTCTGGGAAGGCCGTTCGGTGTTGCTGACCACTTCCTGTCTGAAGGAAGCCGAAATGTACGGCGAATACCTGGTGCTGCTGGACCAGGGCCGGGTGGTGGCCCAGGGTGAATTTGCCCAGTTGACCGCCCAGAGAAGGGTGATTCTGGAAGTGGAAGATACAACAGCTGCAACTTCTGCACTGCATCAACTGGGTCTGGTCCAGCAGGTGGAAGAAGTGCAGGGAGGTGTGATGGTGGACCTGAGCATGGAGCAGGTTCAGAAGATGTTGCCTCTCTTGCAGGAGCAGTGCATCCAGGTCCGTGAATGCCATCCTGAAGCGCTGGTCAGCCTGTATTTGCGTCTGCAGCAGGCAGCGCCCTGAAGTGAAACAGAAATCAGATTTCTGGGGTTTTCAGGGTGGCTGCCACCAAAGGAGCTGCGCTGGCTTTCAATTTTGACCTGCGTTCCAGAAAAAGCTGCTGGGCCACCGCACCCCAGTCTGGAGTGGGCCGCAATTCTGCAGGAAAACTGGGATCAAAGAACAGGAACTTGCGGTAGGCGTGCAGCATGCGAATGAATTCGTAAAACGCTGCTCTGGGTTCTTCTGGAAGGGGAGCATGCTCAAATTCCTGCAGAAAAGCCTGGTAGTGGGTGTTGATGTACCCCAGGTCCCAGGCGTGGGCAATGAGGTCATGGTGGTTCTGGTGCAGACGGGTGGCCTCAAAAATTTCCACTTCCTGTTCCAGGGTGTGGGCACGGGCGAGATCCAGGGCATCCCTCGCTTTGGGGTTGGGGCAGATCCATACCCCTCCGGTGAGCATGCCAAAACCCATCAGGCTCAGCTCTTTGCGGAATTTGTCGCGTTTTTCCCTTTTGCTTTCGGGAATGGTGTAAATCAGCACCCGCCACAGGCCATCCCACTGGTTGGGGGTTCTGGGGTAAAGGCGGTCCAGAAGGCCGTCGATGCGCCACTGCACATCTTCGGTAATGCGGTAGTAACTCTTGCGGCCCAGTTTCTCTGCCTGCAACCAGCCGTTGCGCTGGGCGCGTGAGATGGCGGCACGCACTGCGGGTTCGTTGAAACCCAGCACCTCCATCCATTCCAGAATGCTGCCCACCCAGATGGCTTCTCTTAAGGGGTTGACGTACTCTCCGAGGATGGTAAAGAGGGTAGAACGGGCACGCATGGCTGTTTATTAGATTACACGACTTGCCAGAAAGGGTCAGGGGGCTTTTGTTCTGGGAGGGAACTGCCATTTGGGGGTGTAAAGTAGGGGGGTGTTTGAGTTTGAGATCCAGGCCACTTCAGGCCGTGCCAGAACAGCCACTTTTCACACCCCCAGAGGGAGTGTCACCACCCCGATGTTCATGCCTGTGGGCACCCAGGGCACCGTCAAGGGCATCAGTCCGCAGGAGTTGCTGGATGTGGGCTCCCAGATGATTCTGGGGAACACCTACCACCTGATGTTGCGACCCGGAGAAGAACTGGTGCGCCAGCATGGTGGATTGCCAGGATTCACCGCTTACCCCGGTCCTTTTCTGACCGATTCGGGAGGGTTTCAGGTGATGAGCCTGGGGCACATGCGAACCATCAAGGAAGAAGGCGTGACCTTCAGAAACCACCTGGATGGCAGTCTGGTGTATCTGACCCCCGAACGTTCCATTCAGGTGCAAGAAGCCCTGGGCGCAGATGTGATCATGGCTTTCGATGAATGCCCTCCCCATCCAGCCAGTCCAGAGTATGTGAAAAACAGCCTGGAACGCACCATCCGCTGGCTGGACCGCTGCCTGCAAGTGAAAAGCAGGGAAGACCAGGCCCTGTTTGCCATTGTCCAGGGTGGGGTCTACGAGAACCTGCGCTTGCAGAGCCTGGAGGCCACTTTGCCTTTCCAGACCCCTGGATTTGCCATTGGGGGTCTGGCCGTCGGGGAATCCAAGGAAGAGATGTACCCGATGGTGGATTTCACGGCCCGCCATTTGCCCACCCATAAACCCCGTTACCTGATGGGGGTGGGACATCCAGAGGATCTGGTGGCGGCCATTGGTCTGGGTGTGGACATGTTTGATTGTGTGTACCCCACCCGCACCGGGCGTTTTGGTTATGGCCTGACCGACCAGGGACGCATCAACCTCAATAAGGCCAGCATGAAGACCGATTTGCGGCCTGTAGATGACACCTGCGATTGCTATTGTTGCCAGCACTACACCAGGGCCTACCTTGCTCACTTGATGAGAGCAGAGGAAATGCTGGGCCCGCGCATGCTGTCTTTACACAATTTGCGTTATTTGCACCGTTTGGTGGAGAAAGCCCGCGTTGCCATCGAACAAAATGTCTACACGGAGTGGGCCACGGAATGGGGCAAAGTGTACTTTGGAGGAGCACTCCCGCAGTGGTTCCAGCAGGCTGTGCAGGTCTCCGAATGTGAGTGAGAGATGTGTATCTTTTGGGATCATGAGAGAGATTGTCACACCCGTCACAGGATTTTGCTGTCAAGGCGCATAAATTGATCCTTAATGCTGATGGCTTACTCTCATCTTTGTCTTGACCTATCACACTGATGATGTGTATGATTAGCATGGTCTTTTGTATTGGAGCTTAACTATTCTCGGGGAAAACTCAGAATTGGAGCAGCCATGCAGCAGGCCAGCGGAAGTACGGACGCGTTCATCGTCTATGGGAGAGGAAACTCGGCAACTCGCCCCAGCTGTGCAACCAGACGTGAAAGTACGGATGCGAACTTTATTAGGGGGTAAGTATGAAACTAAGAGCAGTTCTGGCTGTTACCGCAGCACTTTCTTTTGGCGGTGCATTCGCACAGGCCAACTTCAGCGACGTACCCGCTGGCCACTGGGCCAAAGATGCCGTTGAAAAAATGGCTGCCAAAGGTTGCATCATCGGTTTCCCCGACGGAACCTACCGCGGCAACGAAAGCCTCACCCGTTACCAGGCCGCATTGATTCTGGCCCGTTGCTTGCAGGAAGTTCCCACCAGCGTTTTCGGCGCTGAGGACATCGAAGCCCTCAAGAACGCTGTTCAGGAACTGAGCAGCGAACTGGCTGCCCTGGGCGTCCGCATTGCTGACGTCGAGGACAACGCTGCCACCAAAGAAGACGTGGCTGCCCTCGAAGAGCGCGTTGCTGCTCTGGAAGAAGGCGCTGGCGAAAAGACTGGCGAAGGCTTTGATACCTCTGCCATCGAAGACCTGCAGGCCCAGATCGATGAACTGGCTGCTGCTGACGAAGCCACTGCTGGCCAGATCGAAGAACTGACCGGCGCTCTGGATGACCTGGTTGCCCAGCTGGACGACCTCGGTAGCCGTGTGGACGACCTGACCTCTGGCCAGGAAGACCTGGTTTCCCGTGTGGAAGCCCTCGAAGGCGCTGAGCCCGTTGAGCCCGGTGACATCGATCTCTCCTTCGTGGACGACCTGACCGCTGCCATCGACGACGTGAACGCTCGCGTGGACGATCTGGCTGCTGCCCAGGACGACCTGCTGGCTGCCCAGGACGACCTGACCTCTGGTCAGGAAGAACTGGCTGCCAACCTGGAAGACCTGACCGCCACCCTGGACGACCTGTCCGCCAGCCTGGATGACCTCGGCACCCGTGTCGACGATCTGGCTGCTGCCCAGGACGAACTGGTTGCTGCCAACGAAGAAACCGCTGCTCTGCTGGACGAAATCAACAGCCGCATCGAAGAACTCGCTGGTGCCATTGATGACGTGAACGTGCGCGTGGACGACCTCGAAGGCTCCCTGGGCGAACTCGGCGACACCGTTGCCAGCCAGGGCGAGCAGATCGAAGCCAACACCGGCAGCATTGTGGCCCTGCAGGACCTCACCGTGCTCTTCAACGAAGACATCGTGAGCCTGGAAGACCGCATCTCCACCCTCGAGTCTGACAAAGCAGACGCCGCAGACGTGGATGCCCGCTTCACCAACCTGAACCGCGACCTGACCGACCTGACCAACCGCGTGACCGTGGTGGAAACCAACCTGAGCGACCTGCAAGGCAAGTTCAACACCCTGAACGGCACC
Organism: Deinococcus roseus; assembly: GCF_014646895.1. NCBI lineage: Bacteria > Thermotogati > Deinococcota > Deinococci > Deinococcales > Deinococcaceae > Deinococcus > Deinococcus roseus. The sequence goes on along the minus strand of NZ_BMOD01000016.1, from coordinate 103,879 downwards.
TTCGGTTTCTCTGTGAGTGGTGAACTGACCAGCGTTTACTACGTCAGCCGCGTCACCACCGTCAACTTCGACATCGACCGCATCATCTCTGGCACCCAGTTCAGCAGTGGTGTGGACTCTGACACCGCCACCGCTGACAGCCCCATTGACTACGTGGACTTCGGCGTGAGCCCTGCCACCGCCACCAAAGTGGACGATGTGTTCGGTTATGGCGTCAACGTGTTCAAAGTGACTGTTGACACCGACAACACCGTCAACAGTGATGGCAAAGGAACTGCCGCTGACGATGCCAACGCTGTGTTCTACACCAGCATTGCCAGTGACGCTGACGTTCTGGACGTCTACTTCCATGGCAACGCCAAAGCTGTGGTGGCCAAGAGAGAAGTGCAGCAGGCCGCTGTGCTCAACGGCTCCAAAGTGGGCAACACCTCCACTGACCTGACCCTCAAGCTGGATTTCGCCAACAAAGGCATCTCTGGCACCAGCGCCAACAGTGGCAAACTGGCCGCTGACACCCAGGCTTTCAATGTCCACAGCGTGACTGCCGAGTTCGGTCTTTCGGACCTGACCTTCAGCAAAGTTGTGACTGGCGATGCCACCGATGCCAAGCCTGTCAGCTTCTACATCAAGGGCGTCACTGTGGTGTTCGATGTCAACGGCGCTCCCATCAAGTTCAATGTGGGCGAGAACGTGAAGACCCAGTTCACCGAATACGTCTTCGACAACAATGTCGCTGGCATTGGTGACGGTTTTGTGGCCACTGTGGACGGCAGCAGCCTGCCCGGCATTGGCGCATTCAAACCCACCCTGACCGTGGCTTACGGCAGCGAAGGCAGCGTTGGTGGAGTTCCTTCTTCCTACAACCGCGGCATCCGTGCAACCATCAGCCCTGTCACCGATGTGAACCTGGGTGTCAGTGCTGCTCAATGGGGCACCGACAGCATGTACGCTCCTGACAGCCTGACCGACACCGTTTTCGGTGCAGACCTGAAAGCCAAAATTGCTGGCTGGAATGTTCAGAGCGAATTCGCCACTGAAACCTTCACCAGCGTTGTGGGCGGCGTGACCACCACCGACAATGCCAGCATCTTCTATGCCCACGCTGACGGCACCGCAGGTCCCCTGACCGTGCGCGCTGATGTGTGGAACCTGGATCCTGACTTTGACGGTGTGTCTTACGACAGCGGCGACGACCACAAGAACCCCTACAACGACATTCAAGTGGTGGGAACCCAGGGTGCATACGTCAACCTGAAAGCCACACTTGGTGCTTTCAAGGTGGGCGGTTACTTTGACCGTATCGCCGACTTTGATGCTCCTGCAGACACCAACATGACCGGTTTTGGTGTGGATGCCAGCGGTCAGCTGTCCATCTTCAAAGTGGGCGCTTACTTTGACAACCTGGCTGTTCATGCTGGTGGAGTCGATGTCGCCCTCACCCGCCTCGGCGCAACTGCTGGTGTGACCCTCGGTGGCTTCGATGTCAACGGCTACTTCCAGACCGTGAGTGTGGATGGAGTGACCGTGGTGGGCACCCCCGCCATTCCTTACGCTGTGGCCCCCTTCAAAGACACCCAGACCAGCAAAGCTGGCGTGGACATCACCGGCAAACTGGCCAGCGTGAACCTCAAAGCAGGCTTCAAACTGGACAGCGGTGTGACCGACCTCGCCGGTGGCGCTGCCGACTGGGACCGCACCACCCTCTACGCTGGTGCAGACACCACCTTCACCGCTGGTGTGCTGACCGTCAAACCTTCCGCCTTCTTTGAAAGCGTGCAGGATGCCGATGTGAACGCCAGCGACCACACCCAGGTGCTGTTCGCAGTGGATGCAAGCACCAGCACCCTGGACACCTTCCTGCGCCCCTCCTTCACCGGGTACTTTGGTTACAAGAACACCGCTTACAGCGATGCTGACTACACCAGCAGCATGCTGGAGTACAGCCTGGGCGTGAAGTCCAGCGACTTCCTGTTCCCCAAGAGCACCCTGGCCTTTGTGTGGGCCGGTGAGACGGGCACCAACATGGCTTACGATCCCTTCGTGGGCGATGTGGCTGGCGGTTACTACGATGTAGATACCGGCGACCTCTCTGTGAGCCTCGGTGGTGTTTACGTCGAGTGGACCTACAACGACCTGAACTTCGCTTACGGTGACTTCACCCTGAACCAGGCTGGCTTCATCAGCAACGGTCAGGCCTTCAAAGTCAGCTACAAAGTCAAGTTCTAAACCTGACTTCTCAAGAAACCTCCGGGGACGCCCGGAGGTTTCTTTTTTTGTTTTTTGTTTTTTTGTTGTGCTCCCGCCCTGTGCTCCTTTACTGTGATCCTCAGATGGGCATGATATGGTGCTGTTATGCGATTTGTGGGTGTGGCAATCTGGGCGCTCCTGCTGGTGGGGGTGGCCCACAGCCAGAATTTGAGCAAAATCAGGGAAATGATTGAGAACGGCGAACTGGTCACCGCCAGAACCCAGCTGCAACAAAGCCTGAAAACCGAATCTGCGGCGGCCCGCATTTTGCTGGCACGGGTGTTTTACTTGCAGGGCAACCTGCCTCAGGCTTTGCTGGAATTGAAAAAAGTTCCTGCTGCAGAATGGACAGCGGAAGCGTTCTGGGTGCGGGGTCTGGTGCTGGCAGAGCAAGGCAAGGTGCCCGAGTCTCTGGCAGACCTGAAAGCTGCAGGTTATCTGGGCAACAATTACCAGTATGTGATGGACTGGGGGGCCACAGCCTGGCGTTTTGGGCATCTGGATGTGGCCAAAGAGGCTTTTGCTTTTGCAGAAGCCCTGGAAGCTTCCCAGCCCTGGCCTTTTTTGAATCTGGGGATGGTGTTGTTTTCCCAGAAGCAACCGGAAATGGCTTTGCAGCACCTCAAGCAGGGACTTGCTGCATTGCAGCAGGCTGGTCAACCCCTGGTGCATCCTGCTTATCCAGAGCTGTACTACTGGATGGGGCAGTGCCATGAGGCCCTGAAGAACTTCAGCATGGCCAGAGAAATGTATCGAGAGGCACTGACAGTGGATCCAGATTACACAGCCGCTGTGACGGCACTGGCTGAGCTGCGCAAATAAAAACATTTGCAGGAGGGGTTTTTCCTGATTTTGGTCTGATGGCCCTGCTTTGGGTTTTAAGCTGGGGTTCAGTTTCTTGTGCGCCATATCACAATCAATGCTTCGGCTTCTGAAATAATCGGTTCATGAACCATTCGGATCCCGAAGCACTTTCCCAATGGGACCCTCTCTATCTGCAACTGGCAGAAGGCCATTTGCGGCTGATGTACCTGTCGCACATGTACGTGGGCAAAATGCTGGACCAGCACGGGCTGCACCACATCCACTACGGGGTGTTGCAGGTGGTGGGAGGCAACACCCCTTACAGCAAGCTGGAATTGCCAGTGAGTGTCAGTGACATTGCCCGCACCATCGGCCTGACCCCGGCCACCAACACCGCCCTGATTGACCGGATGGAAAAGATGCAGCTGCTGGAACGCACCCCGGATGCCAGCGACCGCAGGGTGACTCGGGTGCGCCTCCTCCCAAAGGGGGAAGCACTTCTGAAGGAACTGGAGGACCATTGGAATCGGCATGCCCATGAGCTGTTCTCTGGGGTGTCCAGAGCAGATTTGCAGGTGGTGCAACAGGTGCTCAATTCACTGGAAGGCTGGTATGCACAGCACATGAAGGAGAAACCGTGATTCACAAGATAAAGCGTTTGGCAGGTTGGAAGCTTCTGCTCGGTGCAGGCCTCATCAGTCTGGGCCTGGGCATGGGGCAGGCCCAGAGCTGGACCCAGGAGCTCCTGAAACACCCCAGTGTGCTTTCGGCAAGTTTGCAGTTGCGGGCAGCACAGGCCCAGTTGAATGCCCTGCAGTCCCCGGTGACCCTGGTGGGTGGGGGTGGATATCAAAACACAGATTACGTGGATGGCATGCCAGGATTCAAAGACAGTGCTGGCTGGGATGCCACATTGACAGCATCATTCCAGCTTTTTCCTTATGGTGATGCTGCAGACCAGATCAGCAAAGCCGAAATGGGGGTGAAGCAGGCACAACTGGGCTTTCGGGTGGCTTTGTCACGGGCGGAAACCCAGGTGCTGGTGGCAGCCCATCAATTGCAGCTTGCCCTGCTGGGCAAGCAACTGGCCCAGCAGGGAGAACAACTGGCCCTGAAAAGCCTGGAAGGAACAAAACTCCGGGCCAGCAAAGGGGGAACCAGCCCGGCAGAACTGCGCACTGCAGAAAGTGCCTACCAGGAAGCACAAGAACAGGTGCGTTCTGCAGATGGGAATGTTCGGCTGGCAGAACTGAACCTCAGCTCCTGGGTGGGAAGTGCCCAGGTGCAACTGCCCGAAAACCTGAAATACCCTGTGCCCACTCTGAGTGCAGAACAGCAGAATGCCCTTTTTGCGCTGGAGCAGACCCGCATTCAGGTGGAAGCCCTCAAACGCCAGTTTCTGCCCACCTTCAATGCCAGGTACACCTATCAGGCCAATGCCAACAGCAACCTGACTTTCTCGCTGGATTCCAGCACCCTGCAACCTGCACTCACCTACAAATACGATTCCACAACAGACACCAAGGTGCTGAACAGCCAGCTTGTCCTGGGCCTCAAGTTCACCCTGACCCCCACCCTTGGGGAAGCCTTAAGTGCTGCAGATGCACAACTGGCTGCGGCGGAAGCCACCGTCAAAAATGCAGCCCTCACCCGGGAAGTGCAGGAAGCCAGTCTGAAAATGCGCCATGAGCAGGCCCTCAGGCAGCTGGCCCTGAAAATCCAGGCGGTCAGCAATGCTGCCCTTTCCCTGTCAGAAGCCCAGAAACGTGAAGAGCTGGGCCTCAGCAGTCCTCTGGAAACCCTGAAAGCCAACCTGGATTTGCATCAGGCCCAGCTTGCCGAGCAGCAGGCCCGCCTGGATGTGCTGCAAAAAGTGCTGGATGCTTACCAGTTTTACGCCCTTCCCCCCATCGAGGTGAACCCATGAAAAAGACCCTGCAACACACCCTTTTTGTGACCCTGTTTCTGACCAGCAGTGCTTTTGCACAGCAGTACACCCTTCCAGATGCCCTCAAGCAGGTGGACCAGGTGGGCAGCGTGGTGCTGGCCAAACTGGAAGTGGAAGACGCACAGGCCAACCTGACCCGCACCCTCTCGGATCCGCTGTTGACCCGTCCCACCGAAATTCAGGCAAAGCAACGCCTCAAAACCGCCCAGGTCAAATATGACGATGCCGTGCGTCAGGCACAGTCCCAGATTGTCAGTGCCTACACCTCTGTTCTGGAGGCCCAGTTTCAGGTGACGCTGCTGCGCAAGTCCTCTGATGTGCTGGAACAGGCCCTGAAAATTGCCCAGATCCGCCAGAAAAATGGCAGTGGCACGGCCCTGGATGTCAAAGATGCAGAGCAGCAGGTGGCTGATGCTGAAAAGAACGTCACGGCAGCCACCAATGGCCTGAACCTCGCCAAACAGAGCCTTTCCAATCTGATCGGGAAATTTGACAAGATCAGCGATCAACTGGGTTTGCCAGATTTGCCCAAAAGTGAAGCCATTGCCCAGATTGTGGAACGCAGCCCCAACACCCTGCAAATTGCCCAGGCTGTGGAACTGACCCAGATGCAACTGGATTTGCTGGATCCCAGCTATGCTGCCCAGACCCAGATCGACAGCGCAAAAAGCAGCGTGACCCAGGCCCAGCAGAACCTTTCGGATGTGAAGAACAGCCTGAAAGTGCAGGCCCAGAGCCTGTATGACAACCTGCTTTCTGCCCAGAAAAGCTACAACGTGCAACTGAAAGCCAGAGAGAATGCGAAAGAGCAACTGGCCACCCAGAAAAAACGCCTTTCGGGCGGACTGATCAGCCCTTTTGATTACCTGCGGGCCGAACTGACCGAGCTGCAATCTGAACTGGCCCTGCTGCAGGCCAGAGACACGTACCTGAAAGCCTACTACGCCTTCCAGGCAGGTTCAGGGGGACGTTGATGCGCAAACTGTGGTTTCTGGGGGTGGGCGCCGCCTTGCTGTTGGCTGCCTGCACCCCCAAAGAGAAGGAGCAGTCCCAGACCACAGAATCAAAGCCAGAAGTGGTCAAGCAGGAACTGACCCGCAAGGTGAAAGTGGTGCAGGCCACCTCTGGGGTGCTCAGCAGTGACCGCACAGTCAGCGTGACCCTCAGCCCGGTCAAAGAAAGCTTTGTGGGCAGCACGGGCAGCGGTCAGGTCAAAGCCATTCTGGCTCCAGAAGGCACAGCGGTTCAGAAAGACCAGACGGTCATTGAGCTGGACACCGACGCTCTGAACACCCAGGTCAGCAACGCTGAACTGTCGGTGCGTTCTGCCCAGATCAACCTGGACAAGGCCCGTAAGGCCCAGCAGGAAAGCCTGGTCTTGCTGCAAGCCCAGGTGGCGACCGCCAGTCAGAGCCTCAAACTGGCCCAGAAGCGTTACAGCGAGGGGCTGGAACTGCAGAAGGTGGGGGGCATTGCCCAGCTGGATTTGCAGAACCTCAGCCTGAATGTCAGCAATGCTGAGAACCAGTTGCAGAGCGCACAGGACAGCCTGACCCGCACCGGACGCTCTGGAAAAGAAGACCTGGCCCTCCTGGAAGTGCAGGTCAGCCAGGCCCAGAACCAGGCCCAGACCGCCCGCAAAGCCATGCAGGATGCCCGAATCAAAGCGCCCTTTGGTGGGGTGATCAATGAGGTCAGTGTGAATGTGGGCGAGTTCCTGTCCACAGGAGCACGTGCCTTCAGGATTTCCGATCCTTCCACCCTGGAGGGGGTGTTCAGGCTTCCTCCTGAGCAGTCCAGCCAGTTCACAGTCGGAACCCCGCTGGTGCTCAAATTTGCAGGCAAGGATTACACCGCCAGACTGGTGCGCCAGAGTCAGGTTCCTGGCCAGGACCGCCTGATTGAACTGGTGGCACGGGTGGGTGCAGCAGGGCAGATTCCTGCAGGCAGCACCGCCACCCTGGCTTACGACCTGCGCATTGCCAAAGGCACCCTGGTGCCCGCCAGTGCCCTCAGGGTCACAGAAGGCATCACCCAGGTCTTTGTGGTGAAAGACAACCTCGCAAAAGCCGTGCAAGTGAGCAGCCTGGGAGAAGCAGATGGCAAAGTGGCCCTCTCTGGTCTGCAGGGAGGCGAGCATGTCATTTACCCCCTGCCTGCAGAGCTGACCGAAGGCACCCGCGTTGAGGTGGTGCAGTGAAAGAAAGCCCAATCGTCCAGTTTTTCGTGAACCGTTTTGTGTTTGCGACGGCGATCTTTGGGGCACTGATTCTGGTGGGCATCATCAGCTTCCGGGGCATTGGGGTGGATGTGCTGCCCAAATTCGAGGTGCCGGTGGTGGCCGTGGTCACCACTTACCCTGGAGCAGGCCCCGAGGAGGTGGCCAACCAGGTCTCCAAACCCATTGAAGATGCACTGGCCACCCTGCCCGGCATTGACTCGGTGAGTTCCACCAGCAGTGAGAACGTCTCGCAGGTGATCGTGCAGTTTGAGTACGGCAAGAACCCCGATCAGGCTGCTGTGGAGGTCTCCCAGCGGGTCAACAGCGCCAGAAGCAGCATTCCCTCAGACGCCAATGCCCCGGTGGTGGAAAAATTCGACCCCACTGCGCAGCCGATCCTCTCGGTGGCGCTCAGTGCTCCCGGTCAGGATTTGCTGGAGGTCTCCAAGTACGCAGAGGACATCCTGAAACTCAAGCTGCAACGGGTTTCCGGGGTCACCGGGGTGACGGTGAACGGTGCCCCCACCCGCCAGATTCAGATCCTGGTGGATCCTGCCAGACTGGCCGCCTACAAGATCACCCCCTCGCAGATTTCGCAGGCCATCTCTGCCAACAGCCTGAACCTGGCTGCCGGATCCAGCAACTTTCAGGGTGAGCGCATCACCTACAGCCTGAGGAACACCGCAAAAACCACCCAGGACGTGGCCAACATCACCGTGGATTCTTCCCGTGGCCTGAAAGTGCAGGACCTGGCCGTGGTGCGGGACAGCAGTGCTGAACTGGATTCCTACAGCCGGGTGAATGGTGAACCTGTCATCACCCTTTCCATCCAGAAAAGCAGCGATTCCAACAGCGTGTCGGTGGCGGCAGACATTCGGGCCATGCTGGCAGACCTGAAACTGCCCGAGGGATACAAAACCACCATCGTTTCCGACACCACCGAGGCCATCAAGCTGCAGGTGGAGGACACCTGGAAAGACGCCCTGCTGACCATTCTGGTGGTGAGCATCGTGTGTCTGGTGTTTCTGGGGAAACTGAACACGGTGTTTTCGGTGGTGCTGGCGATCCCGATTTCCATTCTGGGTGCCATCATCATGTTCAAGCTGCTGGGGTTCACCTTCAACATCATCTCGCTGCTGGCCATCATTGTGGCGGTGGGTATCGTTGTAGACGACTCCATCGTGGTGGCGGAAAACGTGGAGCGTTACCGCCGTCTGGGATACAGTCTGAAAGAGTCGGTGCTGAAAGGGGCCAGTGAGGTCACCAGTGCGGTTTCTGCCTCCACGCTGTCCCTGATGGCGGTGTTCATTCCCATCAGCTTCCTGCCCGGCATTGTGGGACAGTTCTTCAAACAGTTCGGGGTGGTGCTGGCTGCTGCGGTGGCGGTGTCCTGGGCAGAAGCCCTGTTCTTTCTGACCGTGCGCATGGCCTACTTCCCGGATCCCAAAGAGCTGACCTTCAGTGAAGCTGCCCGACACACCCTGGGTCCTAAAAATTTTGTGCATGGGGTCACAACGTTTTACAAAAACCCCTGGAGTTTGCTCACCCTGACGGTTCTGATGTTTTGGCTGGGCATCAAACAACCCACAGGTCTGGTGGGTGTGATTGCCTACCCTCTGGCCTGGGGGCTGTTCATTTACCTGTTCAACATCGTCTTTGAGCTGTTCAACGCCACCTCCAGCAACCTGCATGAACTGAACAACCGGGGATTCAACGGGCTGCAGAACGGGTATGCCAGCATTCTGGCTGCAGGATTGAAGCGCCCCTGGATCATCATTGTGCTGGCTGTTTTGACCCTGCTGTCTCTTGGGGTGGTGGGTCCCAAAATCCCCTTCAACTTCACCCCCAAAACCGACAACAGCATCCTGATTGTCAATCTGAAACAGCCCAAAGGCACCAGCCTGTCCAGCACCAACGAGAACACCCGGCTGCTGGAAAACTACTTCCTGAAAAAGCCGGAAGTGAAAGTGGTGGAAACCCAGGTGGGCTCTGGCGGCCCCGAACGGTCTTCCATGACCATCGAACTGCTGAAAAAAGGCCAGCGTTCCCGCAGCGTGTACGAACTGGCGGAAGACTACCGCAAGGACGTTGCAGAGCTGTACAAGAACAACCCCCAGGTGGATGTCAAACTGCAGATTCCGCAGGGCGGACCCCAGGGAGAGAGCGACATCGCCTACTTCCTGAAAGCCCCCACCCCGGAACTGCTGGCCGAGCGCACCGAAAAGATGATGGATGTGCTGCGGGCCAGACCCTACACCGTGGATGTGCGCAGCAACCTTTCTGAAACCACTCCAGAACAGGTTTTCATTCCAGACCGGGACAGGCTGGTCGGAACAGGAATCACCCCCTTTGACATCGCCAACACCCTCAAGACCTTCAACTCCGGGTCAGAGGCGGGCATTGTCCGTCGCAACGGGGATGAATACAAGATCGTGCTGAAAGCCGATCCGGGTCTGGTGGGCAATGCCTCGGCCCTGCTTTCCCTGCCCATCTCTTCCCCTGCCCTGCAAGGCTCTTTGCCGCTGTCTGCCCTGGGACACTTTGAATCCAGCCGTGCCCCGGCCCAGTTGACCCGTCAGGACCAGCAATTCGGCACCGTGGTTTATGCCAACCTGCGCCCAGGCGCTCCCGGTCTGGCCCAGGTGCAGAAAGAATTGCAGCAGGACTTTGTGGACCAGAAGGTCATTGACGATCAGGTGACGCTGGCGCAGGACGGCAACAGCGAGTTCCTGAATGACCTGATCAGCGCAGCGCCCTTTGCTTTCGGGCTGGCCCTGGTGCTGAACTTCCTGGTGATCGCCAGCCAGTTCAACAGCTTCAGGTACCCTTTCTACATCCTGCTGCCCATTCCGCTGGCCCTGGTGGGTGCCTTCTGGTTCAGCTACTGGTTTGGGACGGGTCTGGATGTGGTCAGTGTGCTGGGAACGGTGCTGCTGATCGGTCTGGTCACCAAAAACGCCATTTTGCTGCTGGACTTCGTGGTGCGGGAGGCCAAAAGCATGGATTTGCGTGAAGCACTGGTGGAAGCCGCCAAACTGCGTCTGCGCCCCATCCTGATGACCACCATCACCGTGCTGGTGATCTCGTTGCCCCTGATTCTGGGCATCGGAGAAGGGGGAGAGCTGCGTAAACCCCTGGGTGTGATTGTGCTGGGAGGGGTGCTCACTGGAACCCTGCTGACCCTTTTTGTGGTGCCAGCGGTGTTTTACCTCTTTGAGCGCAAACGTTTTGAGAGTGGTGTGCGTCTGATCGCAGAATAAAATCAACCAAAGCCAGCTGAAAAACCTGTCCATGAGGAAGAACCCTGACCATCAGGGTTCTTCTGTGTTCAAAGGGGCATTTTGTGGCTTTTCCCATCAAACTTTCAAAAGCAAGCCAGCAAACGTTTTGAATTGAATGCAAAAAAACTGCACTGGCAGCCAGGAAACACCATTTGCACAGACAACATGGTGTTTCAGGTGACCTTCATCACATCCAGCCCTCAGGGGTTGATCACACCTTTCTGCAAAAAGCAAACCTAAAATGACCCTATGAAGCAGGAAGAGCAGAACAGCTTTGTGATGGCTGCGCACCACGACCTGAACAAAGTGAAACAGCTCCTCAGGAACATCCCCGGACTGGTTCACGCCCGGGCCAGCTGGAATGAAACCCCCCTTGGAGCCGCTGCCCATGTGGGGAACAAAGACATCATGGCCTTCCTGATCGAGGCTGGAGCCAAACCCGACATCTGCACCTGGGCCGCCCTGGGCAACCTGGATGAGGTCATGAAAACCGTGCAAAAACACCCCGAATGCGTACAGGCCAGAGGGGCCCACAACCTCAGCGTGGTGTTCCACGCCATCATGGGAGGCAACTTCGAGGTGCTCAAATGCCTGGTTCAGCAGGGTGCTCCTGTCAATGAACCCGAAGGCACCCTCACCCCCCTGCACGTGGCCGTGGTCAAAGGAGACCGGGAAGCTGTGGAATTCCTGCTTGATCAGGGCGCAGACCGCAAAACCCGCGACCGGGAAGGCAAAACCCCTCTGGAGCGGGCGCGATTGATTGGGGCCAAAGTGGTGGATTTGCTGAGGTGAAGAGGCCGGGGGCCCTGAGACAAAGCCTCTCTGGACGCCCCGCCCCCACCCGTGGTACACTCTTTTTTACGTGCCAAAAAGGCATGAAGTAAAAGTGAACAGTGACTCTGTTTGAACTGAAGCACTGGTCCGCCTTTTGCGAAGGAGCATATCATGACCCTCAACCGTGGCAGCATTCTGCGCAGTGTGACCCAGGCGCAAATCCGTACCGACATCCCCGAATTCCGCGCTGGTGACACCGTCCGTGTGGACACCAAAGTGGTCGAAGGCACCCGCACCCGTGTGCAGGCTTTCGAAGGCGTTGTCATTGCCGTGAACAACAGCGGTGCAGGCAAGAGCTTCACCGTGCGCAAAATTTCCTTTGGTGAAGGCGTGGAGCGTGTCTTCCCCTTCAACAGCCCCATCATCCAGGGCGTGACTGTGCTGGAACGCGGTAAAGTGCGTCGCAGCAAGCTGTACTACCTGCGTGAACTGCGCGGCAAAGCAGCCAAGATCAAAGCCGACCGTGGCCGCATGCTGCAGGCTGGCGCTGCCAAAAAACAGAAGTAATTTGTTTCAAGCGAAGCAAAAGGAGGCCATGCAGCCTCCTTTTGCTTTTTGTCTCCTGTTCAGTGACGGCTCAAAACACGGCAGGTTTGAAAGCCTGCAGCGAAAAGCTTACCATTGTAAAGGTTAACCCTGGTTAAAGGAGATTCAAAATGAAAACCCCTGTTAGAGTTGCAGTGACCGGAGCCGCAGGACAGATCGGCTACAGCTTGCTTTTCCGCATCGCCTCGGGTGAAATGCTCGGCAAGGATCAGCCCGTGATTCTGCAACTGCTGGAAATCCCCCAGGGCCTCAACGCCCTGAAGGGTGTGGCCATGGAACTTGAAGACTGCGCTTTCCCGCTGCTGGTGGGCATTGTGCAGACCGATGATCCCAACGTTGCTTTCAAAGATGCAGATTACGCGCTGCTGGTCGGTGCCCGCCCCCGCAGCAAAGGCATGGAGCGCAAGGACCTGCTGGAAGCCAACGGAGCCATCTTCACCGTGCAGGGCAAGGCCATCAACGATGTGGCTTCCCGCAATGTGAAGGTGCTGGTGGTGGGCAACCCCGCCAACACCAACGCCCTGATTGCCTCCAAGAGCGCTCCTGACCTCTCCCCCCGCCAGTTCCACGCCATGGTGCGTCTGGACCACAACCGCGCCGTTTCTCAGATTGCGGGCAAACTGGGCGTTCCCTCCACCGATGTGGAAGACGTGATCATCTGGGGCAACCACAGCGCCACCCAGTACCCCGATCCTTACAACGCCAAAGTGAACGGCAAGTCCTTCGCCGAGCAGGTGGATGAAGAGTACCTGGTGAATGACTTCATTCCCACCGTGCAAAAACGCGGTGCGGCCATCATTGAGGCCCGTGGCCTGTCCAGCGCTGCCAGTGCTGCCAATGCTGCCATCGACCACATGCACGACTGGGCCCTGGGCACCGGAGACAAGTATGTTTCCATGGGCGTTCCCAGTGACGGCAGCTACGGCATTCCCGAAGGTGTGGTTTACGGTTACCCCTGCATCTGCAAAGATGGCGACTACGAAATCGTGCAGGGTCTCCCTGTCAATGACTTCTCCCGCGAGCGCATGCAGGCCACCCTGCAGGAGCTGCAGGAAGAAGCCGACGCGATTTCCCACCTGTTTGCCAAATAAGCCTTCACCTCGCTGCGTTTTCCTCTCCCTGTCAGGGAGAGGATTTTTTTGGTGTGCCACACTGCTGTACCGGAATTGCTTTTCCAGCACAATGCCCCTTGTGAAGAAACCTCTGCCTGAACTGGGTCTGGTCTGCATCACCTGCGGTCCAGAAGTGAGATACCGCACCACCACGCTGGCCCGTCACAAGCAATTTTCTGAAGAGGAGCAAAAGGGCAGGCTTGCAGATTTGTACCAGAGCAACCTCAACACGCTGCTGTCTGCGCTGGATTTTGTGCATCAGGAAGGCTGGAAGCTGTACCGGGTAACGGCAAACCTGTTCCCGCTCAGCGATCTGGAAGATGGTCTGGGCAAAGCCATTTTGCTGGAGATGCAAGAACAGCTGGCAGAGGTGGGCCAAAAGGCAGAGCGCCTGGGCATCCGGGTGGGGGTGCATCCCGATCAGTTTGTGGTGCTCAGTTCTGAGTCTGAACGGGTGATTCAGAACAGTGTGCAGATCCTGGAGCACCAGGGCTGGCTGATGGACTTGCTGGGGCTTCCCAGGTCCAGCTGGGCTTTCATGAACATCCACGGTGGCAAAGGAGGCAGAGGGTTCAAGCTGGTGGAAACCATCCAGACCCTCTCTGAAGGTGTGAAATCCAGATTGACCCTGGAGAACGACGAGAAGATCTACTCTGCCAGAGAGATTTTTGAGGCCTGCATTGCCGCAGGGGTGCCCATGGTTTTTGATTCCCATCACCATGTGGTCAAAGAAAAACTGCCTTCCCTGTCGGATCCCAGCATCGAGCAGTGGGTCAAACTGGCCCGTGAGACCTGGTCCGAGCCCTCCTGGCAACTGGTGCACCTGTCCAGCGGCAGGGAAGGTTTGCACGACAGCCGCCACCATGACCTGATTCTGGATTTCCCGGAGGCCCTGTGGGACGCGCCCTGGATTGAGGTGGAAGCCAAAGGCAAAGAAACCGCCCTCAGGAATTTGAAGGCGGCTTTGCAGTCTCAGGTGTAAATTTCAGGACAGTTGCAGGTCCAGGTATTGTGGAGGCACATTTTCGGTGAGCCACACACCATTGTCTGACACATAAAAAACATAGCCATCCTGCTGCATTTCCCGGGCACTGACGGTCAGGATGATGGGTTTGCCGCGTCGGGTGCCCACTTTTTCAGCGGTCTGCAGGTCCAGCGAGAGGTGCACGTGCTGGCGGTCGCCTTTTTTGAGGCCTTCCTGCATGATGCTGTCCAGGAAGCGTTCCACTGTTCCGTGATAGAGGGTTTCTGGAGGATCTGCAGGGGAAAGCTGCAGGTCCACTTTCACAGAGTGCCCCTGGTTGGCACGGATTTTGCTGCCATCTTCTGAGAAGGAAAAGCGCTGTTTCTGGCTGTCTTTCACGATTTTCTGCAGGAATTTGAGGTCAAATTTTGGCTCCTTGAATTTGACGGCTTTGACAAGTGCGTCAGTTTCCACCCAGCCTGAAGCGTCCATGTTCAGATTCAGGGTCTCAGGGGAATGCCTGAGCAAAAACGACAATAATTTTTCTAGTTTGATCCAGTCCATGCAGCCATGGTAAAGGAGTTGGGCAAGTTCCAACACCTGCTTATGGCTTAAGCAGGGTGGCACATCTGGACACGGGTTGAGGGGCACTTGACAAAATATAGTTAGCCGTCTAACATAAAACCAGAAGGAGACGGATGACCGTCGAGGATCAGCACAGTCTGGGTCGTGCCATTGTTCAGATGGCCCGCACACACAAATACGCAGCGCAACTGCTTTTGCAGAAGCTGGGGCTTCACCCTGGCCAGGATTTCCTGTTGCTGCTGCTGGACCGTGTGGGAGAAACCCGATTGACCACCCTCAGCGAACATCTGGAAGTGCAGCCTCCCACCGCCAGCAAGATGGTGGCCAGACTGGAAAAAGAAGGATTTCTGGAGCGCATTCCCGATCCCACCGACACCCGCGCCACTTTGATTTGCCTTTCGCCTGCAGGAAAAGCCCTGATTCCACAAATCGTGGAGGTCTGGGACGAACTGGAGAAACTCACGGTGCAAGGGCTCAGTCAGGCGGAAATAATGCTGCTGAACCGCATGTTTAAACAGATCACCCAAAACCTGGGGGAGCCTCCCGGCGGCTTCTGCTGATTTTTGTGCTCAATACATAGCCGGCTAAATAAAAGGAGAGATCCATGACCACCCCCATCCTGCTTCGCAAGGCCACGCAGGCCGCCCTGATTGCTGCCGTTCTCAACGTACTGGTCTTCCTGATCGCAAAAATTACTGGCGTTCCCCTGCAGGTCTTTCAGGGCACCATCCCCATGGACCTGACTGCCCTCCCGGTGGCCCTTGCCACCCTGATTCCTGCTTATGTGGCTGCAGGGGTTTATGCTCTGGCCCAGAGGGCTGGAAGCAGGGGCGTGCTGGTCTTTCAGGGCATTGGCTGGGTTTTTCTGCTGCTGTCCTTCTTCCCGGTGGTCACCATGCCCGTTGCACTGGCCACCAAACTGGTGCTGGCCCTGATGCACACCATTGCTGGCGTGACCATCCTGACCCTTCTGAATGCCAGACCTGAAGCTGTGCGCACCGTGGCCCGCAGCTGAGCAGTCCCCTTGCAAGAAGAACACCACCAAAAAGAAACCCCGGAAATCTGTTTCCGGGGTTGTTGTGTTTGTTCTGGTTTACAAACCAGCGGATTTCCTGAGGGTTTCGGCCTTGTCGGTTTTTTCCCAGGGGAATTCAGGACGGCCAAAGTGACCATAAGCAGCGGTCTGGGCATAAATCGGACGGCGCAAATCCAGCTCTGCAATGATGGCCTGGGGGCGGGCATCGAAGTGCTTTTTCACCAGTTCGGTGATCTGGCCATCTTTGACCTTCCCGGTGCCGTAGGTGTCCACCCGCATGGAAACAGGGTTGGCGCGACCAATCGCGTAAGAGACCTCCACCAGGGCTTTGTCTGCCAGACCTGCAGCCACAATGTTCTTGGCGATGTAGCGGGCGTAGTAAGCCGCGCTGCGGTCCACTTTGGTGGGGTCCTTGCCAGAGAATGCTCCGCCACCGTGGGGGACTGCACCACCATAGGTGTCCACGATGATCTTGCGACCCGTCAGACCGGTGTCCCCGTGAGGCCCACCAATCACGAATTTTCCGGAAGGGTTGATGAAATACTTGGTTTCTTCGCGCAGGTAAGCCTCGGGGATCACGTGCTGGATCACGAGGGCCAGCATGTCCTTTTTGATCTGCTCCTGCTCGACTTTCTCGTTGTGCTGCGTGGAGATCACCACGGTGTCCACCCAGGTGTCGTCTTTTTCGCGCACCACGGTGACCTGGGCCTTGGCGTCCGGGCGCAGGTAATCCAGCACGTTCTCCTTGCGGATCTGGGCAATGCGGCGGGTGATGCCGTGGGCCAGGGTGATGGGCAGGGGCATCAGTTCCGGGGTTTCGCTGGTGGCATACCCGAACATCAGGCCCTGGTCTCCGGCACCGATCATGCTGAAACGGTTCTCGGGTTTTGCGCGCTCCTCTTCGGACATGTGACGCCACTCCTCGGAGTAATTGACCCCATCTGCAATGTCGGGGCTCTGCTCGTGGATGGTGGACATCACCGCAGAGTAATCGGCATCAAAACCGTAGTGGGCACGGGTGTATCCCACACTGCGCACGGCCTTGCGAACCACGTTCTGCACATCCACATAGGCGTTCTGGGCGGTGACTTCACCTGCGACCACGGCCATGCCCGTGGTGACCAGGGTTTCCACAGCGACACGGGCGGTGGGTTCCTGGCGAAGAAATTCATCGAGGATGCTGTCCGAAATCAAATCGGCCAGCTTGTCCGGGTGCCCCTCAGACACCGATTCAGAAGTGTAGTATTTGCGCATGACTGTCCTCCTGAGCGACAAAAAAGTCACTCCAACGGGAAACAGCATAACATGTGGGGTTTGCAGGAATCGGGAATTGGATAGCAAACAGGCCGAGGGCCGAGGGCCAAGGGCCGAGGGCTGTCCAGAAAGCTTTTGCCAGAGCTTTTCACAGCTTGACAGTCAGCTTTCTTTACGCACAGTATTTTCGGCTCTCGGCTCTCGGCTCTGTCTTGGCCCTGACTACGTGCTCCCCAGGCGGCTGGGTCGCACTGGGCCGCCGGCTCTCGGCCCTACTTGATCTCCACCACCCGATTCTTCCGAATGATCCCCAGCAAATACTGCCTGAGCAGCCAGTAAGCCAGTCCCGTAAGGGCCAGCAACCACAGGAGGCTCCACAGGCCATGACCGCCCAGGCTTCTCAGAACGGCCATCAGCAGGCTGATGGCTCCGCAGAGGGCCAGCAGGACCACGATGCTGACCCACATCCAGGCCCCGCCTTTTTGCAGGCCGCCCAGCAGGTTGCCCACGTCGGCCTCGGTGGGGGTGGGGAGCAGGCTGGTGCCCTGCTGTTTGAGGTCTTCAAAGGCATCTGATCCAGAGGTGGCGGCATCGGAGAGGTAGATCATCATCTGGCCGGGGTTTTTGAACATGGTGACAATCTGCTCGCTGGCAAAAAACTGGGTGGCGGTGTTCCAGTATTTGTCTGCGATCTGTTTGCCTTCCTCGATCAGGCTGGGAAGCTGGGACACGCCCGTCAGGGGGATGTTGAGCTGGCTCATGGCGTTGATGATGGTGAAGCGTTTGTGGTCCAGGTCGGCTTCTTCACGCATCAGGTCCAGGATGGCGTCGCCCGAGTAATCGAAGCTTCTCATCAGGATGGAGATGGCGTTGTCGGTGACCCTGGGGTCAGGCAGGCGGTATCCCAGGTTGGTCAGGGAGATGCCCAGCACGTCCTGGCAGTTTCCAAGGGCCTGGTGGATGGCCACACTGATGGCAAAGTTGCTGGTGACCCCACCGTCCATGAAGGGGTCCAGCACGGTTTCGCCTTTTTCCAGGGTTTTCTGGATCCACTGGGGTTCAAAGACCCCGGGGATGCTCATGCTGGCTCGGATGGCCACGCTGATGGGCAGTTGTTCTCCGTACAGGCTGCGGTCAAACTCCCAGTACACCCGGTGCTCGAAGCGCCTGAGGTGCAGGTGTTCAGGGTGGTCAGGCTGGGTGGCCACTTTCATGGCCTGCACCTGCACGGCAGTCTGGATGCTGCTGCTGGAGTTGATGTAATCGGTGGGAAAGCACAGGCGGTTTTCCCGCTGCAGTTCTTCTTCTTTGCTGCCCACTTTGGTGAAAACCACGTTTTGACCGGTGTAGGCATTGGTGCTCACAATGAACAGGTCTTTTGGGATTTCCCCGAAATGCAGTTGCTGGGTGTAATACTGGGCGTTGCGTTCTGCTTTGAGGTTGACCTGGTAGCGGTCCACCAGCAGGGGTTTTGCCACCGGGAAATCCGCATCGGATCTGAGGTTCTGCTGCAGTTTCTGGGCGGTTTCGCGGTGCAGGAAAGCTTCAAAGAGCGAGAGCAGGTTCCAGCCCCGCACGGCCCCTTTCACGTAGTTCAGGTCGTATTTGAGGAACGCAGCTGCAAAACTGCCCGGGTCTGCATCGAACAGCGTGTCTCCAAAAGGCGGCTGGGAAAGGATGGTGCTGAGCAAACTGACCTGTTTTGGGGTGTACCCGGCAGCCAGCAGTGCCCCGTAAATGGACCCGGCAGAGGTGCCCACGATGACCTGAAAAGCTTCGATTCCTGCAGCGTCTTTGCTGTAGAGTTCTTCCATCACACCTGCGTGGGTGGCGAAGTGGATGCCACCTCCACTGAAAACCAGACCGTTCATGAGCCCCTCCGAAACTTGTGTTTAATTTCTTCTCATATTATAAACAGGGTGTGGATTTCAGCTCTACACCACTTTTTCTGGCCATCCCTGCCATCACTGAACGGCTTTTTGCTGCTCAGGAGGTGACTTTTCAGGTGCTCAACCCTGATCTGGCCCCTGGTTTTTATGCTGGAGAACAGGTGGTGATAGGGGAGAACACCTACCTGCACCATCCCCTCAGGGTGTGGCTGGACCTGGCGGACCGTCTGGAATGCTACATGCGGGTGCCAGAACGCGCAGATCCTCTGCTGTCCATCACCTTCCAGAAAAAAGAGCCGCGCAAACGGGACCGCACCCCATCAGGAGACACCGAAAAGTATGGTGCAGAAAGCGAATTCCAACGCATCCACAAATTGGAGGAACCGTATTTCCTGCTGGACATGCTGGAAGCCCTGAGGAGCCTGAAACTTCCCTCAGATGCCCGCATTCTGGACCTGGGGGTGAACAGCGGGGAAGAGCTGCACCTGCTGGATCTGGCTTACCCACAGAACACCTTTGAAGTCCTGGGCATTGACCACAGCGAGAGCGCCCTGGAGCTTGCAAAAAGCCGCTTTCCTGGGTACCTCTTTCTGGCTGCAGACATCAATGCCCTGCCTGCAGACCTTGGGCAGTTTGATCTGATCCTCAGCATTGGCACCCTGCAGAGTGCCAACATCGAGGTTGAACCGGTGTTCAGGAGGCTCTTGAAGCATGTGAAACCTGCAGGACACTGGATTCTGGTTTTTCCCAACTGCCGCTACTCTGCCGGAGAAATCAGTTACGGGGCACGCATGGTCAATTACCGAGACCCCGAATTGTCTTTGCTGTTCAAGGATGTGACGTTTTTCCGGCGTTACTTTCAAAAACACCGCTACACCACGACCATCACCGGAAAATACGAAGTGGTGGTCACGGCCCGCTCCCTGCAAGGGGTGTAAGATGAATTGCTTTCACCCACAAGAAGTTCACCACAAGAAGAAGGAGAACACGATGGAAGATTTCATGTTGCCCACTGGCAAAGGTCGTTTGTTTTGTGCCACCTATACCCCCGAAATGGATGTGCGCATTTACATCACCCATGAAAGCCTGGTGTTGCTGGAAACCGACGAAGAAAACACCTTTGAAACCATCGAAGAGGCCCTGGAAGCCCTGCGGGACCAGATTTCTCCGCATGCCTACCGCATGGTGATGGTGGACATCCGCAAACGCCGGGTGCTGGCCTGAGCCCTGAAACCACAAAAAACCAGAAAACAAAAAACCAGGGCTTCAAACCCTGGTTTTTGTTCTGATGAAAGCTCAATCCACGAACACCCGGATGGCAGAGTAACCGTAGTTTTTCATGTAATCAAACGGGATGTAGATGTAGCCGCCGTCTTTCCAGCAAGCGCCCCAGGAGTTCTTGACGATGAAGTAACCGCCGCCACCGCCCTGGGGAGCATTGGGCAATTTGGTGGCCAGTTTTTCGTTGGTGATGAACCCGGTGATGTTGACAGCGTGACCACCGCGGCTGGGGCTTCCAATTTGCAGGTCGTAAGCCCGTGAACGTGCAAAGCCGTTGGAGTTGGCGTTGTCCCAGCTGGGCATCACGTCCAGGCTGGCCACCACGGTGTTGCCAAAGGCCAGGGTCAGGATCATGTAGGCCACAGACAAATCTTTGTTGGTGGCATCCCACAGCTCCAGTTGCCCTCTGGGAACGATGGCCGGGGAGGCCGCAGTGACGGGTTTGGGGAGGTACATGCAGTAATTTTGACCCAGCAGGAACAGGCACCAGAATTTGCTCTGTGCTGCAGTGTTGGAGCAGTAGGAATCTGCATACCCGGTACAGGAGTTGCTGTATCCGATCAGCTCATCTGCGGCGTTTTTGATGTCAGAACGGCTGAGGGAAGCATTGTAGCCCCACTGGCTCTCATAGGCAAAGTGATAGTTCTCTGCTGCAGAGGTGTTGTAAATGAAGGTGGTGTCTGCACCATCTCCGTAGGCTCTGGGCTGCCAGTGCCCGGCGATGCGGTTGTAGAAAGACTGCTCGGAGAGGTTGGTCCATTTGCCTTTTTCCTTGGCCGTCTGCAATTCGGTGGCGGAGGTGATGGCAAATCCCACACAGCTGCCGCGTCCCCCCTGGTTTTTCACTGAGGTGGCGTAATACTTGAGGGGCCAGTCAAAGGTGTTGTAAATGCCATCTGTTTTGAAGGCCGAGCAACTGGCTGCAGAGTTGGTGCGGTCACTGCCGTCCAGATAGCCGGTTTCCTTGGTGGGATCGCCCACCCAGCCTATGGGTTTGGTGGGATCGGGAATTTTGATCACGATGTCTCTGTAGACATCGGCAATGCGGGCATTCAGGTTCAGCAGGGTTTGCACATCTGCGGTTTTGACGGTTTCAGGGGCTGGAAGCTCCAGGCGGTTGCGGTAAGTTTCGGGCACGTTGGGGTAAAAGAGCTCATACAGCCCGAACTGGTTGCTCTGTCTGGGAAAATTTTCGATGCTGCGGGCCAGTTCAGCCAGTTTGAATTTCTGGCCCAGGGTGATGATCTTCTGGTCCTGCTCCTGGTTGTCCTCGATGATCAATTCAAAGTTGCCGTCTGGCAGGGGCCTCAGTTTGTTGGCTTCTGGTTTGGGGATGTTGAGGATCAGTTCTTTCAGGTCGGTCAGTTCTGGATGGGCCGCCAGGAAGTCGGTGACCACCTTCTGGTTGGCTGCGTCCCGTTTGGCCTGGGCTTCTGCATCTTTCTGTTCCTGCTCTGGGGTGTAGACCTGTGCGCCGGGATCGTTGATGTGCGAACGGAAATCGCTCTCTGAAACAGACTCTGCACCTTTGGGTGCGTCGCCCGAGAAGCCACCAGGAAGGGGAGCAGGTCCGCCAGGGGTCTGGGCGCAGGCGGTGAGGACCAGCAAAACGGTCAGAAAGTTCAGTCTTTTCATGAAGGTCTCCTACCAGCAAAAGATCTGGTCCACTGGAGGAAAATCCAGTGTGCAGCCAAGTGTTCCAATGAACCTGAGGTCATCATAAGCGTTACATTTTTTGAACCTTCTTCTGCGGTCACATCAGGGGCTTCATGAAACCTTCAATTTCTCTTAAGTCTCTTAAGCCAGCCTGCATTTGTAAAAAAAAATACAGTGTTGAATGCTCTGAAAAGAGGATTTTTTACGGTTTGCTGTTCTTTTGTAGGGCACCTTACCCTCTTTTCACCTCCACTCCAGAATCCCCAAAAGAAGCGTGTTAGCATGAAAACACATCTTTTTGGGGGGCAGCTTGGACTACGATGTGATCGTCATTGGAGCAGGGCACAACAGTCTGGTCACAGCAGCCTACGCTGCACGCGCAGGTTACCGGGTGGCAGTCTTTGAGAAACGGCACCTGGTGGGTGGAGCGGTTTCCACCGAAGAGGTGGTCAGCGGTTACCGCTTCGATTATGGCGGCAGTGCCCACATCCTGATCCGCATGACCCCGATTGTGCAGGAACTGGAACTGGAGCGGTACGGCCTGCAGTACCTGGAACTGGATCCGCTGTTTCACTGCTCGGATGGAGAGACCCCCTGGTTTGTCTGGCGTGATTTGAACAAAACCGCCCATGAACTGGACAAAATCTTCCCCGGTCAGGGAGAGGCCTACCAGCGTTTTGTGCAGGACTGGACGCCTTTTGCGAAAAGCGTCAATGAGGCTTTCCTGACCGCCCCCAACCCCCTGGACCTGGGAAAGCATCTGGTGTGGGGCTCAGGGATGCAGAAAGACTGGCAGCAGAAACTGACGCACATCATGCGGCCTTATGGCGAGGTCGCAAAAGAATACTTTTCGGAAGAACGGGTGCGCGCGCCCCTCACCTGGATGGCGGCCCAGTCTGGACCTCCACCCACCGAAACCATGAGCGCTCCTTTTCTGCTGTGGCACCCCCTGTACCACGTGGGTGGGGTGGCCCGTCCCAGAGGAGGCAGCGGTGGCCTCACCCTGGCTTTAAAGCGGGCCGTTGAGGCCCACGGAGGCCAGATTTTCCTCAGCGCTCCCATCAAAGACATCCTGACAGAAGGGGAACGTGCCGTGGGGGTGCGCCTGCAGGATGGCGACGTGTACACCGCCAGAGCCGTGGTCAGCGGAACCCATGTTTTGCAGACCGTGGACGCCCTTCCGGCAGACAAGGTGCCCGAACTGGCCCGTCAGGTGCGCACCGGAAACGGGTTTGGCATGGTGCTGCGTCTGGCTTTAAAAGGCAAGGTGCAGTACCGCAAGCACCATGAACCGGAATCGCGGGTGGGTCTGGGCCTGCTGATCAAAAACGAACAGCAACTGCTGAAAGCGTACGGGGAATACCTCTCCGGGGAGCCCACCTCGGACCCACCCATCATTGCCATGAGTTTCAGCAGCATTGACGACTCCCTGGCACCACCCGATGGGGAAGTGCTCTGGCTGTGGGCGCAGTATTACCCGTTCAAGCTTGCCAGAGGAACCTGGGCAGAGCGCAGCACAGAAGCCAGAGATGCCATTTTGAATGCCTTTGAACATTACGCTCCCGGCACCCGTGAGCAGATTGTGGGCGAACTCGTACAAACGCCCCAGTGGCTTCATGACAACCTGGGCCTGAGGAGCGGCAACGTGATGCACCTGGAAATGGGCATGGACCAGATGTTCGCCATGCGGCCTTTTCTGGGAGCCAGTGAATACCGCTGGCCCACCCTGAAAAACCTGTATTTGACCGGGGCCAGCACCCACCCGGGGGGCGGAATCATGGGGGCCAGTGGCCGCAACACCGCCCGCACCCTCCTGAAAGACCTCTCCAGAAGCCCCAAATCGCGCCGCTAGCAGAAAGCAGGGATGGACATGACGTACTGGGAATACCACTTCATTTTCACCCTGCCCCTGCTGGGTTTGTTGCTGCTGGTCACCTTGTGGGAAACCCGCAAACAACCGCTGGCCGGGAATTACCGCCCGGAGAACCGCTGGGCACTGGGATTTTATTTTTTCCTGCCCCTGCTGGCACTGGTTTACACCACCCCCTGGGACAACTTCCTGATTTACAAGGGGGTCTGGCAATACCCTGCAGACCGGGTGAGCGCCGTGATCGGGTACGTGCCCATTGAGGAGTATTTTTTCTTTCTGGTGCAACCCCTGATTGCCGGTCTGTGGGTGTTTTTCCTGATGCGGCGCTGGGCGGCGCCAAAGCTGGGTTTTAAAGCTGCCCGCCTCTGGGGCACCCTGCTGTGGGGAGGCCTCAGTTTTCTGGGTGCAGCTTTGCTGTTCACGCAGCAGGGGTATTACCTGGGCCTGATCCTGGCCTGGGCCTGTCCGGTGATTGCCTTCCAGTGGGCTTTTGGAGGCGATTTGATCCTCAGCAACCGGCGGGTGTTCTGGGTGGGCCTGTTGGTGCCCACCCTTTACCTGTGGATCACCGATGCCCTGGCCATCAACACTTTTGGCATCTGGGACATCAGCACAAAATACTCCCTGCCTTTCAGACCGTTTGGCCTTCCCATCGAGGAGGCCACCTTTTTCCTGATCACCAATTTGCTGGTGGTGCAGGGCCTCTTGCTGTTCTTGCACCCAGAAGCGTTGAAGCGCTGGTTCAGACTGTCAAAATCTGTCCGACCCTGGACGGGTTTTCTGGTGCTCTACGCTTTGCTGAAAATCCCGGTTCCGCTGTGGCCTGATGGGTTTCCCCTGCTGGCCACCCTTTCCACGGGATCTCTGGCTGTGGCTGCTTTGCTTTGGGCCTATGAGGCGGTCCGAGGAAAAGCCTTCCTGCTGTTTGCCCTGACTTTCGGACTGGGGCTGGGCATTGAGGTGCTGGGCAGCAGAACAGGCTTTCCTTTCGGACACTACACCTATGACCCTCCAGGCCCGACCCTTTTTGGCGTTCCCCTGATTGTGCCGCTGGGCTGGTGGGCCATGACCCTTTCTGCTTACCTGCTGGCAAAAGGCAACCCCTGGCGCACGGGCCTTTTGCTGGTGGCCTGGGACATCGGACTGGAACCCCTGATGGTCCAGCAAGGGTACTGGTCCTGGCAGCCCGGACAGTTTCTGAATGCCTACCATGGGGTGCCTGTACAGAATTTCCTCGCCTGGTACGCCGTTGGGGTGGGTCTGGCTTTCCTGCTGAAGAAACTGGCCCCTGAACTGAAACCCCTGGATTTCGCCTGGGCCTACCGCATCGAAGCCCTCTTTCTGCCCACCGGATTGCTGCTGCTGGGCATGTATCCAGCAGGTCTTCTGACCCTGGTCTTGATGGGAGGTCTGGCTTGGGTGCAATCCTGGAAAGCTTCTTTAAAGCTTTCATCCGCCACACCCTGAAGCGCGGCCTGAGGGGCATTTTCATGAAAGGCACCCTGCAGGAGGGGCCAGTTTTGCTGGTCTCCAACCACCATTCCTGGTGGGATGGCTACGTGCTGGGAGAGCTTTGCTGGGCACACCACCATCCAGTGAGCCTCCTGATGCTGCATGAACAATTGCAGAAATACCCGTTTCTGAAGTCGGTGGGTGCAGTTTCTCACCATCACCTGCGGGAAGCCCTGGGCAGGCTGAAAGCTGACCATGCCCTGATTGTTTTTCCAGAAGGGGCTTTAAATCCTGCTGGTCTGGTGCAGAACCTCCGTCCAGGGGTGCAGTGGTTTGCCCACCATGCAAACTGTGCAGTGGTTCCGCTGGCCTTGCGGGTGGTGCTGAGGGGACACCAGCACCCGGAAGCTTTTGTGCTGCTGGGTGCGCCGTGTTCTCCTGATCAGGTGCAGGAAAACCTCAACCTGCTGATCTCCGAACTGGATGGAATGTTAAGCACCAGTGATCCAGAACGCCCCCTTGCTGGATACCACAGCATCATGCGGGGGGTGGGCAGCGATTCGGAGCGCCTGAACCTTGCCAGTGTGCTGCTCAAAAAACTCCTGAGGTTGCAGTGAAAGGTTTTCTGACCGCTTTCTTGCTGACCAAACTGGGGATTGCCCTGATCAATGCCCAGATGTTTCCAAGGTTGAAACCGGCAATCCCTGTCAGTCAGCCCAGGGTGTCCCTCCTGATTCCAGCCCGCAACGAAGCGGAGAACCTGCGAAAAACCCTGCCGCTCCTGCTGGTCCAGCCTGCTTTCGAGGTGCTGGTGCTGGACGACCAGTCCACAGATGGCACTGCAGAGGTGGTCAGACAGTTGCAAATCCATCACCCCCAGTTGAAACTGCTGTCTGGAAAACCCCTTCCTGCTGGATGGGTGGGCAAAAACTGGGCGTGCCACCAGTTGTCTCAGGTGGCACAGGGGGAGGTGCTGGTCTTCACCGATGCAGATGTGTTCTGGCACCCCGGAGCCCTGAAAAGCGTGCTGAACAGATTGCAGGACACCCGTGCAGATCTGCTGAGCGTTTACCCCAGACAGGAGACCCACACGTTTGCAGAACGCGCCCTGGTGCCCCTGATCGACGATGTGCTGTTGTGCTTTTTTCCCTATCTGTTCATTGGGTTGCCTTTTGCTGCGGCCAGTGCAGGCAACGGTCAGGTGATGGTGTTCAGAAAAGAAAGCTATGGGCGCATCTCTGGCCATGCCGGGGTCAAAAACAAAGTGCTGGAAGATGTACATCTGGCAAGGCGCATCAAAAAAGCAGGCGGCAGGCTTTCCCTGGCCCTGGGCCAGCAATTGATCAGCGTGAGGATGTACCACAGTTACCCCGAGATTGTGGAGGGGTTTGGCAAGAATTTGCGTGCTTTTCATGGCAACAGCCGTGCACTGGTGCTTGTCTCTGCCTTACTTCACCTGAGCGCCTACACCCTGCCCCTCTTCGTTCCGGCTTTCAGACCCCTGTTGCTGCTGGGTTTGCTGGAGCGTGGGGTGGTCAACGCCACCTCGGGGCGCAGGTCCAGAGCAGATTTGCTGGAGGTGGCTACGGTGCCGTTCAGCCCCCTGCTGGCCCTGCCGATTTACTGGCGTTCTTTACAGAAAAAATACAACTGGAAGGGCAGAAACTACTCAGGTTAAAGTTTGCTAAATTGATGAAGGTCGAACCCGGACCAAACTCAGTCCCCACTCAGGTACCCTGTGCCTGAGAGCTTGCATCAAACCGCAACAGTGCTTTTTATCCAGCAAAGCTGGGTGTTTCAATCGATGGCAGAAGGCCCCCCTTCTGAGGAGCAACAACATGAAATGCGTGGTGATCGGAGCAGGATTTTCGGGGCTTGCAGCAGCAGCCCGGCTCCTCCTCGAAGGACATCAAGTCACAGTTCTGGAGCAAAAAACCCAGGTGGGAGGCAAAGCCGAAGGCTGGCAGGGCATCCCCACCGGACCCACCGTGATCACCATGCCCGAGGTGATGCGTGAGCTTTTCAACCGCCTGCACGCCGTTCCCCCCACCTTCAAGGAAATGAACCCCACCAGCACCTACCATTTTGCAGATGGCCGCATCTTCAAGCCTTACCGCAACATGGAACGCACCTTCCAGGAACTCAATTACAGCGAGGCCGATTCCTACCGGGATCTGTTGATGGTGGCCAGAGACATGTACAACGGGGCCAGAAACACCTTTCTGTACGGCCCGCCTCCCACCCCTCCGGCCCTGATGCAGTATGCCCTCAAGCATGGCCTGAAAGCCCGTCCAGGCCTGACGCTGGAACAGTTGCTGGAACCCACCAGCAAGTACCTCAAAACCTTCTTCCTGAGGTTTGCCACCTACGCCGGAGCAAACCCCTACAAGGCACCTGCCATCCTGCACAACATTGCCTGGGTGGAACTGGGGCTGGGGGTGTGGCACGTGCAGGGCGGATTTGCAGCTGTGGCCCAGAGCCTTGAGAAAACCCTGAAGCAGCGTGGCGTGGAGTTCGTGTACGGTACAAAAGTGCTGGGTCTGGAAACCACGGGGAGCCGCATCACCCGGGTGCAGACCGACAAAGGGGATTTTCAGCCCGACTGGGTGGTCAGCAGCATGGACCGCAATTTCACCCTGAAAAGCCTGGGCAAAGACATTCCGCAGGAAGAACTCACCATCAGCGGTTTCACCCTGCAGGCCCACCTTTTTGAAGACAGAGGGCTGGGACACCAGATCCTCTTTCCCCAGAACTACCGCCAGGAATGGGCAGACATTGAAGCCGAACGGCTTCCCAGAGACCCCACCATTTACGTGCACACAGACGGCAAAAAGGCCTTCATCATGGTGAACAGCCCACCCCTGGAAACCCCCAACAAGGAAGCCTA
This sequence comes from Deinococcus roseus, assembly GCF_014646895.1. Classification (NCBI taxonomy): domain Bacteria; kingdom Thermotogati; phylum Deinococcota; class Deinococci; order Deinococcales; family Deinococcaceae; genus Deinococcus; species Deinococcus roseus. The sequence goes on along the minus strand of NZ_BMOD01000016.1, from coordinate 76,012 downwards.
CGCAGAGCAGATCCTGAAAATCCTGCAACAGCGGTATCCCCTCAGCATCCGGGAGTACAACGTCATGGCCCCCCAGGATTACGCCAGAACCGCTTACTCGGGGGCATTGTATGGCCGTGCTCCCCACGGTCTGAAAGGGGCCCTCAGGTACGGCTGGACCATCGAGGGTATCAAAAACCTGCGTCAGGTGGGAGGCACGGTGCATCCGGGTGGAGGGGTGCCCCTCAGCATCCTGTCCGGTTACTCAGGAGCACTGCCCGAATTCCGTTCCCTGGTGAAAAAAACGCGAGATGAGGGATGAATTAGAGCCAGATCACCTCTGCAAGATCCCCAGCTTCAATCCCTGCTCCAGGCTGAACCACCACCAGGGCGTTGGCCCAGGCCAGTCCCCTCAGCATGTTGGAGAGGGGGGCATTGAGGTCCTGCACCACCAGTTCCGCTCCTTCAAAAGACAGGCGGGCCCGCCAGTAAGCAGTCTTTCTGGGAACGGCTTTGAATGCTTTGCCTGCCCTGGCTTTGACTCTGCGGTGTGGAGGATCTGTGCGTTCCAGCAAAGCAAAAACCGCTGGCTTGAACAGCACCTCAAAGACCACCAGGGCAGACACTGGATTGCCAGGCAAACCCAGCACGGGAAGGCTCTGCCAGAGGCCACAGAGTGCAGGGCCACCGGGGCGCAGGTTCACCTTCCAGAACTTGACTTCTCCTTCAGAAAACAGCAGGTCGCGCACGATGTCGTAATTGCCCATGCTGACCCCGCCTGAAGTCAGGAGCACATCCAGATCAGCATTTTTGAGGTTCTCTTTGACCTTCTCGATGTGGTCGGTGGCATGGGGCAGCAAGACAGGCTCCAGACCCAGTTCCAGCAACTGCGCATAAAGGCCGTACTTGTTGGAGTCGTACACCTGACCAGGGCTTAAAGGCTCACCCACCTCGATGACCTCATCCCCCGTGGAGAGGATGCCCACCCGGAGTTTTCTGTAAACCTGCACCTCACGGTGCCCCATGCTGGCGGCCAGTGCGAGTCTGGCCGCAGAGAGCACATCTCCTTTTTGCAGCCCCAGTTGCCCAGTCTGAAAATCAGACCCCCGGTGCCGGATGTCCTGGCTGCGGGCCGGATGCAGCAAAGTCACCTGATCCCCCTCAATCTGCAGGTCTTCCACCTTGCAAATGGCATCTGCGCCTTCTGGAACCGGAGCGCCTGTGTAAATCCGCACACACTCTCCTGGACTCACAATCCCAGAAAAACCCTCTCCAGCCCTGGATTCTCCAACCAGTTTGAGGATGACGGGGGTGTTCTGGCTGTCCTGCAACCTGCAGGCAATGCCGTCCATGGCACTGTCATCCACACTCGGGTGGTCCACTGTTGCAGCCAGAGCATGGCTGAGCACACGCCCTGCAGCCTGTGTGAGCGGAAGGATTTCGGTGCCCGGAAGGGGCAGGGTGTCTTTCAAAAGGTGAATGGCTTCTTCAAGGTCAATCTGCTGGCGATGCAAGCGTTGCATGACCTGAGCATACGGTTTTTGCCCCTCAAATCAAAAATCAAAAAAGTCCTGCACCCTCTGCAGGACCAAAACAAAAAATTCGCCTTTAACGGCGACTGATGATTACATTGTATACCAGTATGCATTATTCGTCAAGCATAACCGGGGCATTTTTTGCCGGGAGCCGCAGGCCCCACACAGGTGCATTTTGCTACAGATTCATCCCCCAATCCTGCATAGCATGACTTCCAGAGGAGAACACCATGCCAGCCAGAAAATTCAAATCTTATCCTGCCCCCGAAGCCCTCTCCACCCCCACCGACCTGAAGCCCGAAGAGGTGCAGGCCGTCACCGAGGCGGTCAATCCCCTGATTGCCGATGCCCTGGCCCTGTACATCAAGACCAAGAATTTTCACTGGCACCTCAGCGGGTCCCACTTCCGGGATTACCATTTGCTCTTTGATGAGCAGGCCGAGCAGATTCTGGATTCTGTAGACATCCTGGCAGAGCGCATCCGCAAAATTGGTGGGACCACCCTGAGGTCCATTTCTCACATTGCAGCTTTGCAGACCCTTGAGGATGACAACGATGATTTTGTCTCTCCGCCAGAAATGATCCGTCGTTTGCTGGCAGACAACCAGCAGATGGCCCGTGCCAAACGCAAGGCCATTGACGTGTGCGATGAGAACCGGGATTCTCCCACTGGGAACATCCTTCAGGAGTTGCTGGACCTGACCGAGAGGCGCATCTGGTTTCTGTTTGAAATTGCCCAGGGCGAAGGCAACGCCCGCTGAAGGGGAGGAGAAATCCTCCTCTCTTCTTGAAGTCACGAGGTTGATGTCACGAGGCCAATCCGCTCCAGAAAACACCTTGAAAACCCATTTCAGAATGTGAGCGCTCACTCCTGTTTCTGGCACTGTTTGAACCCCTTAGTGTGCAGATGACACCAAAGTGAAAAGGGTTTTTTGTGTATTGTCTACGCAATTTCCCGAATTTGGACCGGGTTGTTTGTGTGGTAATGACACAATTTGGCTGCTGTTGCCTATAGAATGGAAACCATGAGCCTCGAAACTTTATCGATCAACACCATCCGCACCCTGGCGATGGACGCTGTACAGAAAGCCAACTCCGGCCACCCCGGTGCCCCCATGGGCATGGCCCCCATGGCCTACACCCTGTGGACCCAGTTCCTGCGCCACAACCCCAAAAACCCCAAGTGGCTGGGCCGCGACCGTTTCATCCTCAGTGCAGGCCACGCCAGCATGCTGATTTACAGCCTGCTGAACCTCACCGGATATGACCTGTCTTTAGACGACATCAAAAATTTTCGCCAGCTGCACAGCAAAACCCCCGGTCACCCCGAGTATGGCTACACCGCAGGCGTGGAAATGTCCACCGGTCCTCTGGGACAGGGTTTCGCCACCGGCGTGGGCTTTGCGCTGGCAGAGGCACACCTGGCTGCCGTGTACAACAAGCCCGGTTTCGAGCTGTTCAGCAACTACACCTACGGCATCGTCTCCGACGGTGACCTGATGGAAGGCATCTCCCACGAAGCGGCTGGCCTTGCGGGCAACCTGGGTCTGGGCAAGATGATCTACCTGTACGACGACAACGGCATCTCCATTGAGGGTCACACCGACATTGCCTTCACCGATGACAGTGTAAAACGTTTCGAGGCTTACGGCTGGCACGTGCAGAAAGTCGCAGACGGCAACGACACCGCTGCCATTGCAGAAGCCATCAAAGCTGCCCAGGCCGTCACGGACAAGCCCTCCATCATTGCTGTGCGAACGGTGATTGGATACGGCAGCCCCAACAAGGCAGACAGCCACGATGCCCACGGTTCCCCCCTCGGTGCCGACGAAATCAAACTGACCAAAGCCAACCTGGGCTGGGAATTTGAAGAAGCCTTCTACGTTCCCGAAGAAGTCAAAACCCACATGGACGCCACTGAAGCTGGAGCAAAACTGGAGTCCGACTGGAACGACCTGTTCGCCCGTTACAGTGAACAGTACCCCCAGGAAGCTGCAGAGCTGAAACTCATTCTGGAAGGCAAACTGCCCGACAACATCGAAGAACTGCTGCCCACCTTTGACAAGCCCGTGGCCACCCGTGCTGCAAGCGGTCAGGCCCTGAATGCCATTGCCAAAGTGTTCCCCGGTCTGATCGGTGGAAGTGCTGACCTGGCCCCCTCCAACAACACCGAACTGAAAGGTGTGAACTGGATCAAGAAAGGCGACTACGCTGGCCGCAACATCCACTTCGGGGTGCGCGAGCACGGCATGTCTGCTGCCCTGAACGGGATCACCCTGTACGGCCTGCGCGCTTACGGCGGCACCTTCCTGATCTTCAGCGACTACCTGAAGCCCGGTCTGCGTCTGGCCGCCCTGATGGGCATTGGCAGCATCTTCGTGCTGACCCACGACTCCATCGGCCTGGGTGAAGACGGCCCCACCCACCAGCCCATCGAGCAACTGGCCGCTTTGCGTGCCACCCCCAACGTGCTGGTGTTCCGTCCTGCAGATGCCAACGAGACTGCTGCTTCCTGGCTGATTGCCCTGGAGAACAAAACCCGTCCCAGCGCACTGGCCCTCACCCGCCAGAACCTGCCCGTGCTGCCCCGCAACATCGAAGGGGTCAGAAAGGGCGCTTACCCCGTCAAGGACGTGGAAAATCCCGACATCATCCTGATTGCCAGCGGTTCTGAAGTGGCCCTGGCCCTGCAGAGCGCCACCGCCCTGGAAGCAGAAGGGATCAAGGCCAAAGTGGTTTCTGTGCCCAGCATGGAACTGTTCCGCGAGCAGGACGCCAGCTACAAAAACAGCGTGCTGAACCCCGGCGTGAAGCGCGTCGCCATCGAAGCTGCAAGCCCCCTCGGATGGCACGAGTTTGTGGGTCTGGACGGAGCCATCATCGCCATGCCCGGATTCGGGGCCAGTGGTCCTGCCGACCTGCTGTTCAAGGAGTTCGGTTTCACCACCGAGAACGTGGTCAAGACCGTCAAGGGTCTGCTGCCTGTGAAGGCTTAACCCCCACCTCGCTGCGCTTTCCTCCCCCTAACGAGGGGGAGGATTTTTGTCTCCCACCTCGCTGCGCTTTCCTCCCCCTAACGAGGGGGAGGATTTTTATCTCCCAGCGCTTTCCTCCTCCTGACAGGGGAGGATGGAGGAGGTTCTATTTTTTGAGGAATTCCAGCAGTGCCTGAATCACCTGTTCTGCATGGGTCCAGGGGATGTTGTGAGGACCGTCCTTGATCACCACGTATTCACTGCCTGCAATCAGGTCTTTCAGGCGGTCTGCCGTGACCTGGATGGGCAGGATGCGGTCTGCATCGCCGTGAATGATCAGGGTGGGAACATTCACCTTTTTGACGTCTTCCCGGAAGTCGGTGAGCCAGGTGTCCACGCAGGCGAGGGTGGCCCGTGCAGAAGCCCCTGCAGCCACATTGAAACTGGCCTGCACGTCCTCCTGGCTGACACGGGACCCCATATGCACATCAGTGTTGTAGAAATCCTTGAAGAACCCGCTGAGAAATTTGAAGCGGTCCTGACGGATGGCTGCCTTGATGCCTTCAAAGACGCTCTGGTCCACGCCCTCGGGATTGTCCTCGGTTTTGAGCAGGAAAGGGGGGATGGGGCCAACCAGCACAGCCTTGCTGACCCGTTCGCTGCCGTACTGGGCCACATAACGGGTGACTTCCCCTGAGCCCATCGAGAAGCCCACCAGCACAGCATCCTGAACACCCAGATGGCTGAGGAGGTGGTCCAGGTCCTGGGTGAAGGTGTCGTAATCGTAGCCAGAAGACGGCTGACTGGATTGTCCAAATCCCCGGCGGTCATAGGTGATGACGCGGTAGCCTGCGTCCAGCAGGGCGTTGGTCTGGCGTTCCCAGGAGCGCCCATTCAGTGGGAATCCGTGAATCAGCACCACGGGTTGCCCGGTGCCGTGGTCTTCAAAGAAAAGTTGAATGTCCTGGTTGTTTTCCTGCCCGACAGTCACATATGGCATGGGATTCTCCTTGTGCAGCCCGGCCCACCGTTTCCTCTGGGAATGCACTGGCGCACAGTTTGCAGCATCGGACATTTTGCAGGGGGGTTCAGCTGGAAATGACACCTTCAGCAAAGCACTTCAAGGAACCGCTAACTGAGGAGGTTTCTTTTCCAGCACAGGATGTTTGTCTTGCTGTGAACTGTCTACTGGAAACTGTAAACTTCTGCAGGCACCCTTTCCACCCATGAATTTCCGGGAAACGCTTACAATACCTGTCATGTACAGGCTGTTTTATGGAGATCTGGAAATCGGCACCATCACCCGCACGGGGGGAGATTTCCCCTGGAACTGGGGCAAATTTGAGCAGATCTTTGACCCGGAAGCCTCCGAAGTGTCCAGAACCATTGCAGCCTACAGGCGCATGACGGCCCGGAAATACCCCCTGATCGAATCTGAGGACTTTGAAGTCCTGCATGCCATTGAGGAGCAGATTTTTGAGGAATTCTCTGTGCTGATCGAGTCTGACCAGTGGCGTCTGGTGGATGGGGAAGATGCCTGGAGCATTGCCATTCCAGAGTTTCCAGAAGAGAACATTGTCGCCTGGAGGTGATTTACTGCTTCCAGAGGGCAGCCAGAGCCAGATTGATGGCCACCACCACGGCAAATCCTGTTCCCAGCCCTGCTTTTCCTGCAAAGACCAGGGCAAGGGCAGCCAGTCCGAACAGCACAATTTGCATGAACAGGTGCAGCCCATCTGAGAGGGGATAAAGGGCTTTTGGGGCCATGAAGGTGCCCCAGAAAACAGCCACCAGCAAGGGCAGTCCTATGCCCAGCAGCCATTTCAGGATGGGAGTTGTGCCCATCTGGAACCCCCACAGCCCGATGGACCACAGCATCACCAGTTCGATCAGGAAGCCCAGGGCAAGGTTCAAGACTTTAAAATCCATGTCAGGCTCCTGTTTTGGCGGCCTTCAGGCCTGCATCGAAGGTGTCCAGCATCAATTGAAAGGTTTCCTCGATTTTGAGGGGCATGCCAAATCCTCCTCCGAGTTCCAGATCAATGAAGCCTTTCAGCAGTGAGCGAAGGATGCGAATGAAGTGCAACGCCTGTTCTTCTTCAAGCTGGTAGCCTTGCAGCACGGCAAGCAGGGCATTCAGGTAGGTGCTTGCCAGTTCTCTGGCTTCTGGGCCGAATTTGTGCACGCTGACCTGTGTTGCGGCATACAGACCGGGGTGCTGTTTGGCCACTTCCCGGAAGCCACTGGCCATGGCAAAGAGCGCGTCTTTGCCAGAGCGTCCTGCTGCCGCAATGCGGGTGGCCTCAATGATTTTTTGCATGCCACGCACGTTCAAGCCATCCATGAGCTGGTCCAGGTTTTCAATGTGGTTGTACAGCGAGGGGGGTTTGATGTGCAGCTCTGCAGCCAGCCTTGCAATGGTCAGGGTGGCCAGTCCTTCCTGATCTGCAATGCGCGTGGCGGCGTCCAGCACCTGTTCGCGGTCCAGTCCTTTGCGGGGCATTTACTGCTGGCCTTTCAGGAATTGCAGGATTCTGGGGGCCACCTGTTCGGGAAATTCGGTGTGGGGGTAGTGCCCGGAGCCCTGAACAAGCATCAGTTCTGCACGCAGTTTTTCTGCCAGGGTTTGCGCTTCCAGGGCGGGGTTTTTGAAGTCTGGGTCTTTTGTGCCCATGATGACCAGGGCAGGTGTTTTGATGTCTGGGAGCAGGGCTTCTGCGTTGATTCTGGAGGGGGCCATGTAGGCTTTTAAAGCGTCCATCTGGCCTTTTTGCTGGATGTTCTGGCGCAGTTTTGCGGTGTACTGTGCGTGGTCTGCAGGTTTTTTTGCAGGGAAAAGGCTCTGCCAGTACATCATCCAGAATGCGGTGTTCCAGGGGCCTGCAAAAGCCATTTTGAGGATCAGGTTCATGTAACCGGGGAGGGTCTGGTTGAGGACCACGGGACCCAGCATCACCAGTCTCTTGATGCGCTCGGGGGCCTGCTTTGCAGCGTACAGCACGGAACGGGCAGCAAAAGAATTGCCCATCAGGGTGACGTTTTGCAGGTTCAGGTGGTCCAGCAGGGCAAAGACATCTCTGGTGACGGCCTCTGCGGTGTATTCGGTCCATCCGGTGCTGCTTTCTCCGTGCCCTCTGATGTCCAGGGTGATCACGCGGTATCCGGCTCTGGCCAGTTCTGGAACGAGGTGGCGGTACTGGCCCCGCAGGTCGCCCATGCCGGGGATGCAGAGCAGGACTTCTCCGTTGCCGCGGGTGTCGTCATAGGCAAGGGTGCCTTCGGGGGTTTTCAGGAATTGGGTGTTCATGGTGGCCTCCAGGGGGTGGCTCAGTGCGCTTACTATCATGATTAGTTTATAAACTAATATCATTAGTTTTGTCAAGTCAGGGTGTTGGACCTGGGTTCTCATTTGACTTCGCAGCAACTGGAAGGTGCATACTTGCAGGCAAGGACAACAAGGAGAAAACGTGCAGAACCTGATGCCCATCGGTCAATTTGCCTGCCTGACCGGACTTCATGCCTGCCCCTTCACCCAGACAGGTGAAAATTTAAAGCCTTTTGCCTTCTGACTTCTTCTCTCTGCAGATCAAGCATGGCTTTGTAGGATCCTTGACTTACAGCAAACCCGCGGTCCTCCAGACTGTGAGAACACAGGCAAAGCCCGAAAACAGGAGGTTCAACATGACTGCAGTCGGCCAGCAAACAGTGAAATACCTGGATGAACACAACATCTTTACCGCCGAGAACCGTTTCAACATCGACATTGAAGCCACCCAGCAGAAGTTCCAGGAACTGGTGGCCCGCAAACTTGAGTCCCACAAAGGGTTTGCAGCCAACTCGGTGAAGTTTGCCTACTACAGCAAAGGCCAGCAGGACAGCGAACAGCAATTTCAGCAGGACCAGGGCACCGATGTGCAACACCAGAGCAGTCAGGTCAGCCATGCAGACCTGAAAAAAGCCATGGATGAAGTGCTGGAAGAAAAACAATTCTGGGTGGTTGCAGAGTGACCCCATCTGCTATACTCCTCAGAGCACATGACGAGATCCACGGCACCTGAACCCCCGAGGTCAGGTGCTGTTTTTTTCAAAACGCTTCCGCAAGGAGGCGTTTTTTTTGTGCCAGAAAGAGGAAAACATGTCAAACGATACCCTGCGAGAACGCATTTCTGATGCCTGCTTACTCAATGGAAACTTCAAGCTTCGTTCAGGCGCAATTGCGACCCACTATTTTGACAAATACCGTTTAGAGTCTGATCCAGTGCTGCTCAGAGACATTGCCACAGCCCTGCTTCCCCTGCTGCCAGAGCACTTTGATGGTTTTGCAGGCCTGGAACTCGGAGGGGTGCCCATTGCCACGGTGCTGGGGCAACTCACCTTCAAACCTGTGTATTTTGTGCGCAAGGAACGCAAAACCTACGGGACCTGTCAGCAGGTGGAAGGGGGAGACACTTTCGGCAAGAAACTGGTGGTGATTGAAGATGTGATCACCTCTGGCGGGCAACTGCTGGAAAGTGCAGCCCTGATGCGCCAGGAAGGAGCCCTTCTGCAACATGCCCTCTGTGTGGTTTTGAGGAGCCCTGCAGGTCTGAAAAATGTGCAGGCTGCAGGAATGGAATTGAAGTTTCTGATTCAGGATTTCTGAACCAGAGCATCAGGTGACGTGGCAATGATCTGCTCCAGAATTCCGGTGGGATAGAGTTTCAGGCCCTTCTGGAAGTCTGCAATGGGCTTCCAGAAGGCCGTGATGGAATCGTCCAGCACCTTGAAGGAACGCTGCTCATAAAAAACAGGATTCGTGAAGCGAATGCGGTAATTGAAGGAAATCTGGTGCTCGGTTTTGCCGTTCCATTGAAAAATGTCTTCGATAACCCCCAGGAATTCAAGGATTTCGATTTCTGCGCCCAGCTCCTCCATGAATTCCCGTTTTAAAGCGTCGCGGGAATGCTCGCCATGCTCAATGCCGCCTCCCAGTGCACGGCAAAACAGCAGGCCCGTGTCGGGATTTCGGCTTTGATACACCAGAATTTTTTCATCGTGTTCTGCAATTCCCAGGGCAATGTTTCGCATGTCCACCATTTTGCCTTGCTGGTTGTGGTTTGCCATGCGTCTGACGGCTTACTCCTTCAGAAAGGCAGGCTTTTCCAGGCCCGAATTTCAGGCAGCCGGTTCCTGAAACGCTCAATGGCAGTCCACACATCGGTCATGCTTTCTGTGGTGAGCAGGCGGTCCAGGTAAAGGTTGCGCTCCGCCACCCCGGCCAGATCGAAAGTCCAGTACAGGCCCATCAGGGGGTTGATCATCAGTTCACTGCCCTGGGTGCGTTCGGTGTAATGCTGATCTCCGTAATCCCCACGGATGCCCCCCAGTACAGAGGAATTCACGATGCTGATGCGGTCTCGCATGTGCCCGTGGGCAAACTCCACGGCCTGCTGGTAAAAATCCACCTCTGGACTGCCCACTTGCAGGCTGAAGGTGCCCAGGCTGTGCCCACTGCGGGTCAGGGCGGCCACGCTTTCCAGAAAATGGGCGTGGCACACCCCATGAAAGGCGTCGATGCCAAACCCAATGCAGGCCAGCAGTTTCTGCTTCACGTTTTCCAGGTCCCACACGGCAGCCAGACTGATGGCGTCTTCTTCAGGGGTGCCCAGGCCGTCTTCATCGCCACGCATCAGGGAATCGGTCCCCCCATCCACAAGCACCACGGTGTCCACGTTCAGGGCATCCACCAGGTACTGATATCCATCCTGCAACTGGCGGTAGCCCCGTTTTTCAAAAGCAAACACAGAGCTGTTAAACCCCTGCAGGTGCAAGAATTGACTGAGATACACCTCTGGAAAATAACGCAGTTCAGCAGGGGTCCGGCGGGTCACTTCAAACAGAGTGGGGTGGATTTCACGGGCACCGGTCATGCCAAGTGCAGTAAAAGACAGATTCGCCAGATGCACCTGCTTGCCCGCTTTGACCAGGGCATGGTACAGGGGCAAGGCACAATACACATCAAAACCACCCCCCATGCCAGCCAGCAAAACGGTATGGGCAGATTCCAATTTTTGAACAAAAGGCTGCTTCAACATACCCGATGATTTTGACATCCAGCAAATGAAAAGGCATCTGCCAACTGGCTCTGGTGTGGCTTCTGGGTTTCCAGCAAAATGAAATCAGGTGCCTGCTCAGCGTTTTTGTTCCAGGGCTTTCAGGTAAGCCTTTGATCTTTTTTGCAAGGCGGCAATGGTTTTGCGGTGCTCCTGCAGGTAGGAAGCGGGCAGCAAATCGGTGTACAGCCTGCCGTTCAGGTGGTCGTACTCATGTTGCAAAACCCGTGCCCAGTAGCCCTCGGCTTCCTCGGTGTGCTGGACTCCGTGTTCATCTGTGTAGGTTAAACGGATGGCGAGGGGACGCTGCACATCGTCGGACCACAGACCCGGAAGGGACAGGCAACCATCCGTGTGGGATGCGGTCAGGGTCGCATCCAGAATTTCAAGGCTGGGATTGATCGCCACCACATGCCTTCTGACCTGGGCACTGAGCGGGATGTCCCCTTCTGGTTGCTCCTGGTGGTACTCTGCCGCCACGAACATGCGCACCGGAAGCCCGATCTGGGGTGCGGCCAGACCCACCCCGTAAGCATCGAACATGGTTTCCATCATGTTTTCAGCCAGTTCTTGCAAAGAAGCGGTGCCAAAGCCAGGAATGCTCTGTGGGCGCTGCAAATCCAAAATGGGCATGCAGTGCTTCCTGAGCACCGGATCCCCGTAATACCTCAGGGGATACACCCGGCTCAAGAGGCTTTCCTTTTTGCTCTGGGCTGGACCACGATTTCCAGGTCCAGTTCATCCAGAATGTTCTGCCACAGCTCTGGAATTTTGCCACCCCTGACGGGATCTTTGAGGGCACGGCTGATTTCCTGGGGGGTCTTTTCCAGTTTTCTCGCCAGTTCTGCCTGAGAGATGCGTTTCTGGTGCAGCACCTCCTGAATGGCCTTGCGGATCTCCTCGTTCATGGAGTGATGTTAGCATAAAATGCTGATGATGTTGGCAAAATGTGTTGATAGAAGCCAGAGGCAAAGGGTGCACTCGCCCACCAAACCTGTTAAACTTTCTGGAAGTCCCTTGGAAGGGAAACAACAACATGGCACAGAAACGCGGATTACTGCTGGTGATGACTGGCGCGAGTGGGGTCGGCAAAGGCACCATCCGCCAGGAACTGGAAAAAACCGAAGACTATTACTACTCCATCTCCTGGACCACCCGCGAATCCCGCCCCGGTGAGGAAAACGGGGTCCATTACTTCTTCAAGACCAGAGATGAGTTCGAGGCCGAGATCCACTCCGGTCTGGGCTTTCTGGAACATGCCGAGTTTGTGGGCAATCACTACGGCACTCCCAGAGCGGCTGTAGAAGAACAGCTTTCCCAGGGCAGAAATGTGCTGCTGGAAATTGAAGTGCAGGGGGCCATGCAGGTCAAAAAAGCCATGGATGACGCCATCCTGATTTTCATCATGCCCCCCAGCCTGACCGAACTGAAAAACCGTCTGGTGGGCCGGGCCACCGAGCCTCTGGAGAAAATTGAGAAACGCCTCTCCAAGGCCAGGGGCGAAATCCTGATGGCCCACGAATTCAAATACTGCGTTCTGAACGACAACGTGGAACGGGCCGTGCAGGACATTCAGGCCATCATCCGTGCAGAGCGCCTGAGTGCACAGCGCCTCACCGACGAAGAACTCTCTGAAATTGTGCAGCACTGAATTTCGGGTTTGAGACAGAGACAGGTTTTAAGGCCTGTCTTTTCTTTTGGGTTTTGGTGCTATCCTGACGCATGCAAGAAGGTTTTCTGGAAGTGATTTTTCCCGCCGAAAAGGGTTTTGACCTGGATGCCCGAGATGATTTTGAGGGCTGGATTGATGGTCTGCTGTCCCGTGCCAAACTGGGGCAGGTGCATGGCGCAGGGATGGGTCTGGGGGTGGCTTTGCTGGAGGTCACCATTTTCAAACCAGAAAACACCCCTCAGGCTGTGGATGTCCTGCTGAAACTGCTGAGGGACAGAAATGCCCCTGCAGGAACCGTGATCCATGAACGCAAGCCAGAAGACCAGGTGCACCGGGTGTGATACAGACCTGTCCAAACCGCTGACCCCTCTGTTAGGCTGAGAGAACCATTTGCAACACAGGAGGGGTCATGCGTACACCATTTTTACGTGAGTTGCAGCGCCTTTACGCCCGGAGCAAGCAGGAGCACCAGGAGCCTGCTGAAAACACCATCACCCGCCGTGACTTCTTGAAAGCGGCAACCGTGACGGTGGCCGCCACTGCAGCACCTGCAGCCCTGGCCAAAACCCGCAAGGTCTCAGAGCGGGTGGTCATTGTGGGAGGGGGAACCGCAGGCCTGACCTGTGCCTACCGCCTCTGGCAGGAGGGCATCCATGCAGACATCTACGAGGCTTCCAGCCGTCTGGGAGGCCGCATGTTCAGTGCCTACAACACCTTCGGCATGAACGAGGTGATTGAACTGGGCGGCGAACTGGTGGACAGCGGTCACGAAGAATTGATTGACCTCACCAAAGAACTGGGCCTGCACCTCACCGATTTGAAAGCCGCAGAGAAAGGCCTGAAATCCGAAGACTGGTACTTTGGCGGCAAACGTTACTCCGAAAAAGATTTGATGCGCATGTTCCGACCCATCGCCCGCAAAATAGACGCAGACCTGGAAAATGTGGATCTGGACGTGGTCAGCTACAAACATCCAGGTGGGGCAGAACCGCTGGACAATGTGTCCATCTCTGAATACCTGGACCCCATCGAGACCGACCAGGTGATGAAAGACATGCTGGCCCTGGCCTACACCACCGAATACGGCCTGGACGCCTCGGAGCAGAGCGCCACCAACCTGCTGTACCTGATTGGCACCGACCCCAAATTCTGGCAGATCTACGGCGAGAGCGACGAGGCCTACCACATCACAGAAGGCAGCGGAGCCGTGCCCAGAAAGCTTTCCCAGAAGGTCAATGCACAGATCCATGTGGGTCGGGTGCTGACCCGCATCAGCAAGACCTCCACTGCCCGTTACCAGCTGGATTTCCAGAGTGGTCCCAGCGTCTATGCAGACCATGTGGTGTTTGCCATTCCATTCAGCGTGATGCGCCACCTGGACATCAAAATTGATTTGCCTCCAGCCAAGCGCAGGGCCATTGATGAACTGGGGTACGGCACCAACAGCAAACTCATGGCTGCCTTCACCACGCCCATCTGGAAAACAAAGTACGGTTACAGTGGCAGCACCTACAGCGATTTGCCCTTCCAGACCAGCTGGGACACCACCAGAGGCCAGAAAGTTCAGGGAGCGGTTCTGACCCGTTTTACAGGTGGCACCATCGGTCTGCAGTCGGGAGAGGGCACTCCCGAGGAGCAGGCCTTCGATTTCGTGCAGCAGATTGAAACCCTCTACCCTGGCCTCCAGCAGGCCTACACCGGAAATGCAGTTCGCATGCACTGGCCCAGCAAACCCTTCCAGCAGGGCTCTTACGCTTCCTATCTGGTGGGCCAGTTCACCGGCATCCGGGGTGCAGAAGGAGAGCGTCTGGGACGGCTGTATTTTGCAGGAGAGCACACCTCTGCATTTGCCCAGGGCTACATGGAAGGGGCTGTGGAAAGCGGGAATCGGGTGGCCCGTGAGGTGCTGAAGTTCATCAAGTGAGGTGAAGATGCCGAGGGCTGAGGGCGAAAAGCAGAAGGCAGAAGGCAGAAGACAGAAGACAGAAGACAGATGTAGGAGCTTTGTTCTCCTGGCAGAAGGATTTTTGGTTTGTTGTAGGGGCGAGGCACGCCTCCCCCCTACATCTGTCTTCTGCCCTCCGCTCTCGGCACCTTGCATTCCTGTCGCCCATCCAGCAGATTTATGCACACATCAAACAGCCCAGATTTCCTGCACCCGGTTCAAGCAATTTTCATTGTCCTGATCAAACATTTTCTTGCCATAGCCTGAACGGCTTATCTGGCACTAGGTGCATCAATATATGCTCCCATACGCCAATTCTGGCTGTTGGGAGGTGCTCTTTTTTTGGATAATAAGAACAAGAAAAGAGGAAGCTCATGCACGAATACCTGCTCAATCAACAGGCACACCAGAAGCTGGACCAGATGTGGCAAGAGGCCAGCGAAGCCCGCAAACTCCCCAGACGCTCTTTAAAACAACACCTCGCCCGATTCCTGCGCAATGTCGCCCGCAGCCTGGACGCTGACAAAGACCAGAAGGGGGTTCTTGCCTAAAGTGACTCCATTTAAAGTGAACACCAGAACCTGAAACGCGCCGAGTGAAGAAGATCACCCGGCGCTGATTTTTTGCTGTGCTGATTTTTTGTCCTGGATGGGTTCAGATGGCGAACTGTCTGGGGCTGAAAGGGGAACGCTGCCAGAGGTTGCTGGGTGTGGCGGCCCGGACCTGGGGTTGCTGGGAGGGCAGGGACCACTGGTGCACCCCATGCATCACCAGCAGGTGGTTCAGCACGAAAGCGTTGTGCTGTTTGTTGCTGGAGAACAGGGAGACACCAGAAATGCTTTGCAGGAGGTTCAGCGCCTGTTTGCTGCCCAGTTTGATTTCCTGCCTTCCTGCATTGCTCAAAACCACCAGACGGTTCAGAATGACCGACACCAGGGCAGAGGTGTGCATGCTGACGCCTCTGTTGGAGGGGGAAAAACCGTACACTTTGCCGTTGCGGGGGGAGTACCAGCACTGGCCTTCGCAGAGCAGTTCAAAACCCCGGTTGCGAAGCTGAGCATGTGCAGCCTGGGTCACGGGTTGATCCAGGACCACCCAGCCCAGACCGTTCTGGGTGTACACGGTGCCCTGCAGGGGAACCAGACCGCTGAAGCGCAGCAGTTCCAGGGCCAGCACGTGCAGGGGGGCTTGCAGGTCTTGCAGTTCGCCCCAGATGGTCATGCGAATCTGGTTTTTTCTGTGTTCCAGACGGATTCCAGCCTGTTCAGTGCCCAGCCAGAGTCCAGTGGTTTTTTCAAAGCCCTGCACGTTTCCTGCAGGGGTCTGGATGTTCAGAGGAAGTCCCTCGGTGGGGAAAGCAGGGGCTTCGGGCAGGTACACCACATTCAGTTTGCCCTGCACGCTGGAGGTCAGGCCAGGCACATTCCAGAAACCGCTCAGGTGGCCCATGAGCCACTCGGGAAGGTCTTTTCCGTTGAGGTTCCAGCCTGAGATTTGGGTTTGGAAGGTGTTCATGGTTTCCTGCTTTCTCCCGTGTGGGGATGTTGGTTCTGGAGGGGTGTGCCTGCGTTCTGCTTGATCTCATTTCACTGCAGAGGTGTTAACAAGTTGTTAACAGCACTTTTCTATGCTGGGTTCAAGAAAGAGGAGTTCAGGACCCTGTTTTCTGACACCTCCCCCGACGGCTGTGAAACGACGGCTGTGAAAGCAGTAATCTGTAAGAAAACCCACGAAAGCAGGCAGGAGCAGGGCAATGAAAACAATTCTGATTGTGGACGACAAACTCAGTCTGGTGCGCATGTTGCAGGATTACCTCTCCTCGGAGGGCTACAACACTGCTGTGGCCGACAATGGCCGCAATGCCCTGTTCACCGCCCGCCACACCAAACCCGACCTGATCCTGCTGGACCTGATGATGCCCGAGCTGGATGGATATGGTTTCATGGAGATCTACCGCAAGGAAGCGCAGATTCCCATCATTGTGCTGACTTCCAAACTGGAAAAAGACAGCGCCATCCGCAGCCTGGAACTGGGGGCAGACGACTACATCATCAAACCCTTCGATCTGGACGAGGTGAATGCCCGCATCCGTGCGGTGCTGCGCCGTTACGACAAGGGCCCCAGTGTGGTGCGCATGGTTCGCGTGGCCGATCTGGAACTTGACCCTGAACAGCAACTGATCAGCAAGGCCGGACGCACCCTGGTGCTCACCCGCTCTGAATTCGGGTTGCTCAGCCACTTCATGCAGAACCCTGGAAAGACCTTCTCCAGAGGGGAACTGCTGGAACACATTGATGGCGGAGGCATTGAGAGCCTGGAACGCACCGTAGACGTGCACATCCGCAAACTGCGCGTCAAACTCGGAGATGACTCTTCACCCCCCAGATACATTGAAACGGTGTTCGGGGCAGGGTACCGCCTCAGCCAGAGGATGCTGCAGCCATGAAACTGCTCACCCGGTCCCTCAGGCTCAACCTGGTGCTGGGTTTTGCCCTGTCCTGTCTGGTGGGCCTGCTGGTGTTCGGGATTCTGGCCCACAACGTGGCCCTGGACTCTTACCGCCAGACCGTGCACCAGAACCTGGTGAACACCTACGCTGAAAATGCCCTGCGCTACTACCAGCAAAACGGCACCTGGGAAGGGGTGGATCCGGGGCCGGGAGAAGGCGGCGGTCAGGGTGGAGGACAGCCTGGAGGAGGTCCAGCAGGAGGCCCGGATGGACAGAGGGGCGCTGAAGGGCAGGGAGGACCACCTCAGGGTCAGAATCCTCAGGGTCAGAATCCTCAGGGTGGACAGGGACGGGACGATCCCCAGAAAGGCATGCGACCTGCCAAACACCTGGGCATTCTGGACACCCAGAATCGGGTGGTGTCCAAGACGGAAGTGTATCCCATGGGCCAGCAACTGGACCTCAAGGACCTCCTTTTCACCAAAACGCTGCTGGTGAATGGCAAGGTGGTGGGCACGGCTTTTGAAGATCCTGGAGCGGGAGCCAGTTCGCCCAACCAGCAGGCCATGATCAACGTCATCAACCAGACCATCCTGATGGCAGGGGTGATTGGACTGGCCCTCTCAATCCTGCTGGGGGCAGCCATGGCTGGACAGCTGACCCGACCCCTGGAACGCCTGACGGTGGCCGTGCGCAGCCTGAAATTTGGCAAGCAGCAGGAACCCGTGAAAGAACAGGGGACCGATGAAGTGGCTGTGCTCACCCGTGCCTTCAACCAGATGAGCGACCAATTGGTCAAGGCCGAGGTGCAGCGCCGCCAGATGATTGCCGACATCGCCCATGACCTCGGGACCCCTTTAACGGTGGCATCCGGGTATGTGCAGTCCATGCAGCAGGGCAAACTTGCAGCCACCCAGGAACGCCTGGAAGTGGTTTACGATGAACTTTTGCTGTTGCAAAACCTGGTGGATGATTTGCGTCTGCTGTCCCTGGCAGATGCAGGCATGCTGACGCTCTCCCTGGACCTGATTGCTCCAGAAATGCTGCTGAAGGGCATACAGAAGGCTTTTGCTTTCCGGGCGGAAAAACAGAACATCCGGCTCACGGTGCAAACAGATGCTGACCTGCCCGAGATCCGTCTGGATTTTGAACGCATGCGGCAGGTGCTGGGCAACCTGGTGAACAATGCCCTGCACTACACCCCGGACGGTGGCGAAATTCGCCTCCTGGCAAAACGCACCGATGGAGGCGTGCTGTTGCAGGTGCAGGACACCGGGGTGGGGATTCCTGCGGAGAAACTGCCGTATATTTTTGAGCGTTTTTACCGGGTGGACGAAACCCGCAGCCCGGAAAACGGGGGTGGATCAGGATTGGGTCTGGCCATTGCCCGCTCGATTGTGGAATTGCACGGGGGCAAAATCTCTGCCCAGAGCGTGATCCGGCAGGGAACCACCATCAGCATTCTGGCACTGGCTTAGGCTTCTGGGCTTGCTTGGGGGTGGGCGTTTGAGGTTTCTGGGGGATCTGGCATCAGTCCTCTAACACGCCCACCCATCCCCCAATGCTGACGGGGGACAGCCTTGAAGCGCCAGCGAAAGGCAGGGGGATCTCACCCCCAGTGCTCTCAACCACCCAGTACCACCAACGGAGTTACAGATTTGATTGCACCAGACGTGCAATCAATGCAATCAAAGCACGCAAAACTTCCGAAAAGGACGGCAGTCCCGTATGCTCTGTTCATCTAAAAACAGAACGCTTGCGGCTGCTTTCCGGCAGCCCGGTGGAGGTTTTATGCAAAAAATCGTGTGTGTCACGCTGGCCCTTGCTGCTGCTGCTCCTGCCCTTGCCCAGGTTCCCAAAGGTTACCCTGCTTCTTACCAGAAAACCGTGGATGAGGCCAAAAAAGAGAAGAAACTGGTGATCTACTCTTCCACCGACCAGGCGAGTGCCCAGTTTTTGCTGGATGACTTCAAGGCCCTCTATCCTTTTGTGGATGTCGAGTACAACGACATCGGGACCACCCAGCTTTACAGCCGTTACATCAGTGAAGCAGCAGCAGGAGGCAAGAGTGCCGACTTCCTGTGGAGCAGTGGCATGGAACTGCAGGTGAAACTGGCGACAGATGGGTATGCTCTGGCCTACACCTCTCCCGAAGCGAAGAATTACGCTGCCACCTCCAAGCTGGACAACATCCTGTATGGCACCACCATGGAACCTGGCGTGCTGGTCTACAACAAGCGTTTTGTGAAAAAGCCCCCCACCACCCACGCTGAGTTTGCCAGGGTGCTCGCCGATTCCAAGATGAACGGCAAAGTTGCCACCTGGGACCCTGAAAAGAGCGGCATCGGTTTTACTTTCCTGCATGAAGACACTGTGGCAGTCAGTGGTGCCATGGACCTCTTCAAGGCACTGGGCAAATCGGGTGCAGGCCAGTACTCCTCCTCTGGCGTGATGATGGAAAAAGTCATCTCTGGAGAGCATTATTTCGGGTACAACGTGATCGGCTCTTATGCCCTGCTGCGGGCAGAGAAAGTACCAGACATCGGGGTGGCCTACTTCAGAGACAAAACCGTGGCCTTCCAGCGTCCTGCGTTCATCAGCAAACTGGCAGAGCACCCCAACACCGCCAAACTGTTCCTGGATTACCTCCTGAGCACCCGTGGACAGACCGTGATGGCCAACAAGTCCCTGATCTACGCCCTGCGCCCTGGCATTGAGGGGCCTGCTGTGCCCAAAAACGTGTACAGCAAAATTGGCGGCAAGAAGAACCTGGTGGTGATTCCGGTGTCCAGAGACCTCCTGAAGAACCTGGATCCAGCGGTGCGCAATGACTTCCTGAACGACTGGCGTTCTGCCCTGAAAGGCCAGTGATGACGGGCCGCAGCCAGGGGAGGATGGACGCCCAGGACCTGCCTGCAAAACAGATCCGCCTGAAACCCGCTTACTGGGGCATCCTGCTGACCGTGGTGGTGGCTGTGCTGGTGCTGTCTCCCCTCGGACTGCTGGCCTACCAGAGCCTGCTCAGTGCCCCCTTCTTTGCCCCCATCAAGCAGGTGTCGCTGGATGCCTACAAGTACGTTCTGACCGACCCGGCTTTTTACCGGGCACTGTTCAACTCCTTCGTGATTGCGCTGGGAATGGTGGTGATCGCTGTGCCTTTTGGCACGGCGCTCGCCTTCCTGGTCAACAAAACCGACCTGCCATTCAGAAAAGCGTTTGAGCTGCTGCTCCTGACTCCCACGTTTGTCTCGCCCATCATTCTGGGGATCGGCTTCACCATCGTGTTTGGTCCGGTGGGGCTGGTCAGCAACGTGTTCCAGGATGTGTTTGGACGGGTGCCCTGGACCATCTATTCCCTGCCAGCCATCGCCATCATTGCGGGTCTGCTGCACGTCCCTTACGTGTACCTGTATGTGTCCAGCACCATCCGCAACCTGGACGCCTCTCTGGAAGAGGCCGCCCGGATCAGCGGTGCAGGCATCTGGACGGTGGCTTTGAACGTCACCATCCCCCTGGTGCGTCCGTCTGTGGTGTACAGCGCCATGCTGATGCTGCTGCTGGGCTTCGAGATTTTCGGGTTGCCGCTCGTGCTCGGAGACTCCAAGGGCATCGATGTGATCACCACCTACCTGTACCGCCTGACCGGAGTGACGGGCGTTCCTGCCTACGGACCCATGGCTGTGGTGGCCGTGATGCTGATTTTGCTGGCCCTGGTCATTGTGGGCATCCAGCGCAAGGTGCTGGGTGAAACCGGAACCAAATACACCTCCGTGGGGGCCAAAGGTTACCGTTCTGCCCGCTTCAAACTGGGCAAGGCCAGATGGTGGATGGTGCTGATCACCGCCCTTTACCTGCTGGTCACGGTGATTTTACCGGTATTCGGGGTGGTTTTAAGAAGCTTTGTGACCAGCTGGGGTGCAGGGGTGAACCTGCTGGACGTACTGACCCTGAAAAACTACAGCGCGATCTTCACCCTGCCTGACCTGAGCCGCGGTGTGGTCAACACCTTCATTGTGGCTGCAGTCGGCGGATTTGTGGCCGTCGGGGTGTATCTGACCATCGCCTCCGGGATTCTGCGCAGCACCCCTAACCTTCGCCGCACCCTGGATTACATCTCGGGCCTGCCCCGCTCGGTGCCCGGTCTGATCATGGGTCTGGCGTTTCTGTGGCTGTTCCTGTTCTTCAAGCCCATCGGGTTTCTCAGGACCACCCTGGCCAGCCTGATCATTGCTTACACCATCGTGTGGCTGCCTTACGGCGTGCGCCTGCTGACCGCCACCCTGATGCAGATCAGCAAGGACCTGGAAGAAGCCGCCCGCATGGTGGGGGCCAGCCCTTTAAAAGCCTTCCAGAAGGTGACTTTGCCTCTGCTGCAAAGCGGTCTGCTCTCTGCATGGCTCCTGATGTTCATGCAGTTCGTGCGGGAATACTCCACCGGGGTGTACCTGCTGACCCCCGGAACCGAAGTCCTCGGCTCGCTGATCGTGTCCCTGTGGGCCACCGGAGCGGTGGATTCCATTGCCGCCCTTTCCAGCATCCAGATCGTGATCATCAGCATCGTGTACCTGATTGCCAACCGCCTTGGCGTGAAAGCAGGAGAATGACATGGCCACTTTAAGCATCAAAAACCTCAGCAAGAAACTGGGCCAGAACCAGATCCTCAAAGACCTTAATATTGACGTGCAGGAGGGGGAAATCATTGCTTTGCTTGGCCCATCTGGGAGTGGCAAGACCACCCTGCTCAGGTGCCTGTCCGGTCTGGAAACCCCTGACAGTGGCAGCATCACCCTGGCAGGAAAAGACCTCTTCAACTCTGCAAACGGCACCATCGTTCCCCCCGAGAAACGCAACATCGGTCTGGTGTTCCAGTCCTACGCCCTGTGGCCCCACAAAACCGTCGAGCAGAACGTGGCTTTCGGGCTGGAACTCCGAAAAACCCCCAGAGATCAGGCCAGAACCAGGGTCGAAACCACCCTGAACCGCATTGGCCTGCAAGGCCTCTCAGACCGCTTCCCCGGACAGCTTTCCGGTGGGCAGCAACAGCGGGTTTCGCTGGCCCGTGCCTTCGTGACCGACCCTGTTTTGCTGCTGCTGGACGAACCCCTCTCCAATTTAGATGCCAAACTCAGGGAATACGCCCGTGTGTGGCTGCGTGAAGCCCTCAAAGCTGCCAACATGACTGCTGTTTTCGTGACCCACGACCAGGCCGAAGCCATGGCCATCGCAGACCGCATTGCCGTGCTGCACAATGGTCAGCTCGCCCAGATTGCCACCCCCCAGGAACTCTACGAGAACCCCAACTCGCTGTTCATTGCAGACTTCATGGGAAGCCCCAACATCCTCACAGGACAGGTCTTGCAGGTCGAGCACCAGGAAGCCACCATCAAACTCGGGGACAGCGTGGTCAAAGCCCGCATGAATGCCCCCGTGCAGAAAGGCGAAACCTGCAAGGTGGTTTTGCGCCCCGAACGCCTCTCTCTGGGAGAAAAAACCGGAAACAGCCTGCAGGGCAACAAGGAACACTCCCTGTACCTCGGGGCCTACTACGAACACTGGTTCCAGGTCGGAGACGAACGCCTGAGGGTCCACACCCCCACTCCAGTGGGATTCGGTCAGGTCAGCATCAATTTCACGCCGCAGAGTGCGCTGGTGTTTCCGGCTTGAGGCCGAGAGCGCAGGGCCGAGGGCAAAAGAATGCTTTTGCCAGAACACTGTAGATTTGACATTTGGTCAGAGCTTTAGCACCCTACGCTCTCGGCTCTCGGCTCTCGGCTCTCGGCTCTCGGCAGAATAAAATAAGGACACCCATGCAAAACGCCACCCAGACCCGAGATTACATCCCTGTCCTGCAAAGGGGGAAGATGCCGGGGATCCGGTGGCGCTTTTTTCGGCTCCTGTTTGTGCTGTTCAGCCTGGGGTTTCTGGTGCTGGGTGGGGCAGAGGTGCGCCTTCTGTACCAGCAGGCCCTCACCGATTACGGTCAGAAGGCCCTGGCGATCTCCCGCATGGTGGCGACTTTGCCGCAGGTGAAAGAGCACCTGACCCAGAGGGATGCCGTGCAGGTGATCAACCCACTGGTGAACGCCTTGCAGAAGCAGGTGGATGCCGATTTCATCGTGGTGGGAAACCGCCAGGGCATCCGGGTGGCCCACCCCCTGCCAGACCGCATTGGTCAGCCGATGGTGGGTGGAGACAACGATGAACCCTTTGCTGGAAAAGAGATCATCAACACCGCAAAAGGCAGCCTGGGAGACAGCATTCGGGGGAAAGTCCCGGTGTTTGGGGTCAGAAATCAGGTGATCGGGGTGGTGTCCACGGGGTATCTGCTGCCCAATTTGCGCAGTCTGGCCTTGCAGGTGACCCTGAGTTTGCTGCCCTGGTTTGGGGTGTCTTTGCTGACCGCGCTGATCGGGAGTTTGTGGGTGGGCGGGCGCATCAAAGCAGCCATGCACGACCTGGAGCCCGAGCAGATCGCTTCCCTGGTGGACCAGCACCGCACCGTGCTGGACGCCATTGAGGATGCTGTGCTGGTGGTTCAGGAGGGCGGAGGGGTGGTCCTGATGAACCCGAAAGCCCAGGAGCATTTCCCTCAGGCAAAGGAACTGCCTGTGCCTCTGGAGCAGATCTGGCCCGAGATCGGTGATCTGCTGCAGGACAAAAGAGAAAGGGTGCAGAATGCCCCGGTGGGTCTGTCAGGATTGCCTGTGCTGGTGACCATTTATCCCATTGCAGGCCAGCAGGTGATCACCTTTCGGGACCAGCGGGAGATCATGCAGGTGGCTGCAGAACTCACCAGCGTTCAGCGTTACACCGACCTCCTCAGGGCACAGACCCATGAATTTCAGAACCTGCTGCACATTCTGGCGGGTCTGATTCAACTCAGGCACCATGACGAGGCCCTGCAACTGATCCAGCAGCAGAGCACCCAGCACGGCGAAATTCAGAACGCGCTAGGGGATGTGCAGTTCTCCAAGCTGAAAGCCCTGCTGCTCGGGAAATACGCCTATGCCAGAGAGAAGAATGTGCGTTTTGTGCTGGAACCGGGCAGTGTGCTCACGTCAGACTGGGAACAGACCCACGCAGATGAAATCCTGCTGGTCACCGGAAACCTGATCGAGAATGCCCTGGAAGCCGTGGCCGGGCAGGAAAAGGCAGAGGTGCGGGTGTTCATCGGGGAGGACCCGGAAGGCCTGCAGATCGAGGTGACGGACAACGGCAGGGGCGTCCCTCCAGAACTTGCGCAAACCATCTTCCAGCGTGGTTTCTCCACCAAAGGGGAGGGCAGAGGACTGGGTCTGTCGCTGGTGCAGCAGCACCTGAATGCCCGGGGCGGCACCATCAAAACCTACCGCAAAGACCAGCACACCCATTTTCTGGTGAGCATCCCCCGCACGCAGAGGTCCAGCCATGCAGTATAAAGTGATCCTGATCGAAGACGATTATCTGGTGGCCAAGATCAACCGGGAAACCATCGAAAAAAACCCCAGCTTTCATGTGATCGGGCATGCCGATGGGGTGCAGACCGGTCTGAAACTGATCCGCAGCCTGGACCCCGACCTGATCGTGATTGACACCTACCTCCCGGATGGCAGCGGTCTGGAACTTTTAAAGACCATCCGGCAGGAGAACATCTCCACAGATGCCATCATGCTCACTGCTGCTTCGGACCTGGACAGCGTGCAGCAGGCTTTGAGGGACGGCATTCTGGATTACCTGATCAAACCCGTGCAGGAAAGCAGGCTGCTGCAAACCCTGGAGCGCTTTGTAGAGCGCCACCGGGCTTCCGGGCAGAAACTCACCCAGGCCAGACTGGACCGCATGCTGGGCCTCAGACAGGAAGGACACCTGCCCAAAGGCATCCACGCCCACACCCTCCGGGAGATCAAGGGCCTCTTGGAATCCATCCCAGATGGCCTCACTGCAGATGAGGTCAGCGAGAAACTCACCATCAACCGCGTCACCGCGTGGCGTTATCTGGAGTATTTGCTGGAACTTGGAGAACTCGGGGTGGGGTTGCAGTATGGGGCGGTGGGGAGGCCCACCAAGCGCTACAGGCGGGTGTGAAAAGTCCCCGGTCAAAACCGGGGCAGGGGTGGATTGCTGGTTACTGCACCGTCACCTGATCCAGATAAATGGAGGACTGCCCCGAACTGTTGCCCGGAGAGGTGAATTCCACCCCGATTTCCCGCACATCTGCAAGGTTGGAGACCCCGGAGAGAGGCAGAGACAGCGTGGTGGCACTGCTGCTGTTGATGGGGGTTGCTGCTCCAGAGAACCACGTCCAGCCTGAGCCCGTTTTGACGAAAATTTTTGCGGTGATCCCGCTGCCTGCATTGCCCCAGGAGGCGTGTTTCACCCGTGCCCTGAGGGTGGTTTTTCCGGTCAGGTTGCGGGTCTGGGTGAGGCGCAGTTCATGGGATTTGCTGCCAAAATCCACATCGGCCTTGAGGGAGGCACTGCCCACCGTGGCCCACTCTGTCACCGACCAGGGACCTGCTTTCACGTTGTACCCTGTCCAGCCCTGGGTGCTGCCTTCAAAGCTGTAGAGCAGGGTTTCCGTGCTGGTGCTGCCCAGGGTGATGTTGCGGGTGGCACTGTTGCTGGCTCCTCCATTGTCGGTGGCGGTGGCTTTCAGGGTGTGGCCTCCACTGGCAAGTCCAGGCACAGAGAAGGTGTAGGGAGCGGTGGTGTCGGTGCCTTTCAGGACCCCATCCACATACAGATCCACTTTGCTGACCGTGCCATTGCTGTCACTGGCGCTTACGGCCACATTGATCGTGCTGCCTGCTGCAAAAACCTGGCCCTCTGTGGGCGAGGTGAAGCTGACCGTGGGCGCTGGATTGGGGGGTGTTCCAAAGACCGTGGCAATCTTTGCACTCCCCAGATCAGCAAAGATCATGCTTCCCCAGGCGGTGGGAGAGGAGGCATTGAAACCATTCACCATGTCCAGGGCCTCCAGCCCCGAGCCATTCCCGGACCAGGACCAGCCCATGTAGCCGTTCACGGTGCTTTTGCTGGCAGACATGATGGTGCTTGCCTCCACATAAGCCCCTTTGTGGCTGCTGGCGAATTCCCCGACCACCAGTGGCATTCTGGCAGCAGCAAAGGCATTCAGGTAATCGGTGACCTTCTGGGCGGTATTGTACACCTCGTACATGTGCACCGAGAAAATCAGGTTTTTATCGGTGTCGCTGTTGAAGATGTCGGTGGCCGCAGAGCGCATGGTGCCTGACCAGTCCTGGCCCCAGTTGGGGGCATCGACCATCAGGGTGTTGTGAATGCCTGCGGTTCTCAGTTTCTGGATGGCGGCTTTGATGGCAGGAGACCAGCCTCCCACATTGTTGTTGCCCCAGGGTTCATTGCCGATGTTCACAATGACAAAAGCTTCCTGCCCGATGAGGGCGTCTTTGACTTCCAGCCAGTAATTGGCGGCATTGTCCAGGCTGCAGGCGGCTCCATCTTCACCGTATCCGGTGGTGTCATGCACCTCAACCACAGCCACCATTTTGTTGTCTTTCGCCTGCTGGATCAGGCTTTTCAGTTCATTCACCGGGCTCTTGTACCAGCCCCGACAACCGCTGCTCAGCACGATGCGCACGCTGTTGGCATTCTTGCCCCGAATGGCGGGCAGGGCTGCACTGGTGGTGCTGGTGTACCACGCATGGGGATGGTTGACCCCCTGAAAGATGAACACAGAGCCGTTGGCATCCAGCAATTTGCCATTGGACACGTAAAATCCGCTGGCAGCATTCTTCTGGGGAACCTGAGGGGTGCCAGAAAGTTGACTGCAAGCAGCCAGCAGGGCGGTGGTGAGGAGCAGGGAACAGGTTTTCAGTGATGGCTTCATGTTTTCTCTCCTGGACAATGAAATCACGAACCACCACTGCCAGGGAAGAGGAACAGTGCAAGGATCAGACCTCCGTTTCAGGATGCAGCGAGGACAGAGGACAATGGTGTTGTTTTCGTGATGGAATCACTGTTACATAAACACAATGCATTTTCAAGAGAAGTCTAGACAGGTATCTTCTGTAAAATTGTCGAATTAAACGCAGAAAAACATTTCAGATCAACAGCATTCTGAAATTTTCTGAAATCCTCATGCTGTAGTTTACGTAACAAAAATGCAGCAAGAAAAGCAGAAGGCTGAGATGCAAGTTCTGCATGCTGACCTTCTGCTTCCTCTGGTTCTTAATGATGTTCCAGCACAGTCTGAAGGACGCTGGCTTGCGACTTGTTGCGTTCAGCTTTTAGCCCTGTGCTCTCGGTCCTCAGCCTTCTTACGCCGAAAGCTGCTTCTTCAACCGCGTCAAAATCGCACCCATCCCGCGCAGACGCATGGGGGTGATCAGTTCGGTGAGGCCCATGTTGAAGTAAAAGTCATCCGGGACATTCAGGATCTCTTCGGGGGTGGCCCCTTCCAGACCTTCCAGCAGGATGCCTGCAAAACCGCGCACGGTGGGGGCTTCCTGGGGGGCATCGAAGAACAAGTGAACCTGGCCGTCTTGCACTTCGGAGAACAGGAAGAAAGGGCTCTGGCACTCGTGGACCTGTTCCATCTGGTCGTGGTTGGCTTTCAGGCGCTCAGGGAGGGCAGGAACCCGTTTGGAGAAGTCCAGCAGGGCCTGCAGCCGGAAGGCTTTGGGGCTTTTCTGGAACATGTTCACCACGGCTTCCAATTTGGGAGGCAAAGCAGTCATGCTTACCAATGTACTGCAAGTTCTAGACGGGCTTTTGTGATGTGTCTAGTAGTTTACTGGACTTATCAATTATAGTGGTGTTGAATATTTGTAGCACACACGCAAAAGGAGGAATCACATGAGTTACGCAAACCCTGAAGTGCTGGTTTCCACCCAGTGGGTCGTGGACAACCTGAACAACCCCGACATCCGTCTGGTCGAAGTTGATGAAGACATCCTGCTGTACGAAGTCGGACATGCCCCCGGTGCCGTCAAAATCGACTGGCAGAATGACCTGTGGGATCCCGTTGAGCGTGAATTCATCAAACCCGATGAATTTGCTGCCCTGCTGGGCCGTCTGGGCATCACCCCTGAAACCACCGTCATCCTGTACGGCGACAAGAGCAACTGGTGGGCTGCCTACGCCTTCTGGTTCTTCCAGTACAACGGCCACACCAACGCCAAACTGATCAACGGTGGCCGCCAGAAGTGGATCGAGGAAGGCCGTCCCCTCACCACCGACGCCCCCGAAGTGCAGGCCGTCACCTACCCCGTGGGCCAGCGCGACGAATCCATCCGCGCCTACCGCGATGAAGTGCGTGCCCACATCGAGAAAGTCAAAGCTGGAACGGGTGCCCTCGTGGACGTGCGCAGCCCCGATGAATTCTCTGGCAAAGTCACCCACATGCCCACCTACCCCCAGGAAGGCGTGCTGCGTGGCGGTCACATCCCTGGAGCACAGAGCATCCCCTGGGCCAAAACCGTCAACGAAGACGGAACCTTCAAGAGCGCCGATGAACTCAAGGCCCTCTACGAGCCCCTTGGCGTGACCCCCGACAAGGAAGTCATTGCCTACTGCCGCATTGCAGAGCGTTCCAGCCACAGCTGGTTCGTGCTGACCAAACTGCTGGGCTACCCCAGGGTGTCCAACTATGACGGCAGCTGGACCGAGTGGGGCAACTCCGTGGGTGTGCCCATCGAGAAGACCTACAAGCCTGAGTAAATCCCCCTGCTTCTCGCATTGCTCGAAGCTGTCCCCCTTGACGAAGGGGGATTTTTCTTTGTCTGGGATGGTTTCCAGTTCAGTTTCCCACCAACCCCCTTTCCTTAAGGGGGACAGCCTTGCAGGTGCGCAGCACCCAACAAGGCAGGGGGGATCTGACGTGGCCGTAACCTCAGACAAAAACATCCCCCAAAATCCATGAAGGACAGTCCTGAGCAAAGCAAGCACAGAAGCAAAATTTTTAAATCAAAACAGCCGTCCCGCTCGCCGTGACCATCAGCATGCTGCCATTGGCCCCCACGGTTTCGTAGTCCAGGTCCACACCAATGATGGCATTGGCTCCGAGTCGGCGGGCGTTTTCTTCCATTTCACGCAGGGCGATGGTGCGGGCTTCAGCGAGTTTTTCCTCGTATGCGCCACTGCGGCCCCCGATCACGTCGGTGATGTTGGCGAAGAAGTCGCGCACGATGTTTGCGCCCAGGATGGCCTCACCGTTGACGATGCCTCTGTATTCTCTGATCTGGTGTCCTTCAAGGGTGGATGTGGTGGTGACAATCATTTTCATGTACCTCGACAACAGTTTACGGACGGATCTTCTGAAAAGTTCCTGGGGTGATCCCTGAGGAAACTCAGGGTTTTTCGATGACCCGCACCAGCTGGTCTGCAAACACCGTCTGGTTGAACAGGCCCAGCTGCGAGGCCAGGGTGGGTGGAAAAGCATTGATGCTGACCGCCACGGTGATGTCCTGATCGGGGCAGTAAAAGGCGGCTGAGCCCCAGAATCCGTTGTGGCCCCAGCATTGCTGGTGTCCGAGCCTCTGGGGATAAATCCCGTGGGCGTAAGGGTTTTTCTCTGGAAGGGTCAGCATCTGCTGCAGGCTGGTTCTGGAAAGCACTTTGCCCTGAAACAGCCCCCTGAAGAACTTCACCAGATCTGTGGTGCTGGACACCAGTCCCCCGCCTCCCCACAGGTCAGAGCTGGGATCGAGGCCTGCCGCGTCCAGCTCTCCAAAATAAGGGTGCGCGAAGGGTCCAGCACTGGCGGGCACGGGATCCACGCTTTCCTGCCAGGTGGAGGTCAGTCCGAGCTGTCCAAGCCCCAGCAATGTCTGAATTGCTGCTCCCAGAGACAACCCGGTTTTCTGTTCGATGATTTCACCGAGCAGGATGTATCCTGTGTCAGAGTAGGCGTATTTTTCTCCAGGCTGGCCCACTTTTTCGGCATGTTCCATGGCAAATTTGAGCTGTTCCATGCGGGTCCATCGGTGGGTGGGTGCTTTCATCACCGCTTCAAAGTAAGGTTCGGTTTCGGCGTAATCGGGAATTCCAGAGGTGTGGGTCAGCACCTGGTCCAGGGTGATCTGGTCGGTCTGGTAGCCATGCTCTTTCAGGACCTGAACAAAAGCCGGGGACAGCTGGGTTTCCAGTGCATCCGAAATGTTCAGTTTGCCTTCCTCGGCCAGTTTGAAGATGCTGGCGGCCACAAAGGTCTTGGTGACAGAAGCAATGCGGAAGCTGGCCTGGGCAGGCAGGGGGGTCTTGCTGGCCCGGTCCACCACCCCTGCAGCGCCCGACCAGTGTTTGTCGCCCCACTGCACAGATGCCACGGCAGAAGGCACCCAGTTGCGCCGTTCTATGGCTTCTTGCGTGAGGCTGGACAGTTGCTGTTCAGGGGTGACAGGGGTTGCTCCAGAGCAGGAAGCCAGCACAGAGACGAACATCAGGGCGTGCATGGGTTTCAGGGTTTTTAAAGTTTTTTGTTTTGCGGGTTTCATGGGGCACCTCGGATCCATCTGGGGGCAGTGTAGCGTTGCAGGGTTGCAGAAGATTGCGGGTTTTGTGTCGGGAATGTGTCAGAAACCGGCTGTGTGCAAAACCCTGTTAGCATGGATCACAAGGAGTTGGATCTGTGGCCCGCATCCTGCTGGTGGAAGATGAAAAAGACCTCAGTGAACGCATTGCTGAACGCCTGAAACTGCAAGGACATCAGGTGCTGCAGGTCTTTGATGGCCTGCAGGCTTTGCAGAAATTCGAGGGGTTTGCCCCCGACCTGTTGATTCTGGATGTGATGCTGCCCGGTCTGGACGGCCTGAGCGTGTGTCGGCGCATCCGGGCTTTCAGTTTTGTGCCCATCCTGATGCTGACGGCCCGCACTGGAGAACTGGAACGGGTGCTGGGCTTCGAGGTGGGGGCAGACGATTATGTGCCCAAGCCTTTTTCCTTGCTGGAACTGGAGGCCCGGGTCAGGGCACTCCTCAGGAGGGGCAAACCCATGCAGGAGGAACCGCTGGATCTGGGAATGCTGGAATATGCTGGCTGCACGCTGGATCTGGCCTCCAGACAGGTGAGGGTGCAGCAGCAACCCATTGAACTCACCCGCAGGGAATTTGATTTGCTCTTGTATCTGGTGCGGCACCCTGGACGGGTGTTCAGCCGGGAATGGCTGATCCGGCAGGTGTGGGATGAGGACTACCAGGGCATGGACCGCACCATCGACACCCACATCACCCGGCTCAGGCAGAAACTTGCAGGCAGCCTGCTGGCAGAGAAGATTGTTTCGGTGAGGGGTCTGGGATACCGGCTGGAGGCGCAATCCTGAAACGGGGCCTGACCCTCAGGGCCTGGATGATGCAGTCGCACTTCTGGGTGCTGCTGCTCACGGTTTTTACACCACTGCTGCTGCTGTTGTTGCTGGGTTCTTTTTACTTTCAGCGGTCGCGCGTCACCGTGAAGGTCAACCTGACGGCCCTTCCCAGCAGCCTGAGGGAAGCCTATGTGCAACTGCGTCCAGAACTGGAAAAAGAAGTGCAAAGGCTCATCACTGCACTGGACCGGATTCCTGCCCCCCAGCGCTATGAACTGCTGGACGCTCTGGGCCACAGCAACCTGATCCAGACGGTGCCCCTCAGCGATCAGGATTTTGACACCCTCCTGTGGATTGCAGACGGCAAAATCAGCTGGGTGAGCGAAGGGGGGGCTTACCCGGTGGGGGCGGTGCCCGCCTTCTGGAAAAAAAGCCTGACCGGTCAGGCTTCCGTTTTGATTGAAGTGGGGGAACGCAGTGTGGTGCTGTTCAAAACACCAGGTGGGTACCTGGGGCTCAGTGGCCTCAACACCCCTGCAGTGCAGGGCTGGACCCGGTTCTGGTGGTTTCTGCTGGACCTGTTCAGAAGCACCTGGGGGATGCTCCTGCTGGTGGTGCTGGGCACCCTGGCTTTCGGAGGATTCATGGCCCACCGGCAATCCAGAAAGATTGTGAAACCTCTGGAGGAACTGGCAGGGGTTTTGAATGCTTATGGTGCTGGACAGTTTGAGCAGCGCCTGCCCGAAAAAGGTCCTCTGGAACTGCGGCAACTCATCCGCAACGTGAATGGCATTGGAGCGCAGCTTTCTTCATCCATTCATGCCCTGAAAACCGCCCACCAGCAGACCCGAGAGGTGCTGGAACGGGAACGTCGCCTGATGGGGAACCTCTCCCATGACCTCAGAACCCCCCTTTCTACCTTGCTGGTGCATGTGGAAGCCCTGCAACAGGACCCAGAGCGCCTGGAATTCCTGCCGATTCTGCAGCAGGAAGCCCACTCCATTGCCCGCATGATCGAGGATGTGCTGGCGTTGCATCAGGTGCAGGAGGAAGCAAAGCTGGACCTGACCCTCCTGGACCCTGATGTGCTGCTGTCCGCTGTGGTGTCCAGCATGAAGGTTCCGGCCTGGAATGCAGGCATTGTGCTGCAATCCCGTCTGGAAGCCCGCACTTCTTTGCTGCTGGACGCCCGGAAGCTGGAACGGGTGCTGCGCAACCTGATCACCAACGCTGTCAGGCACACGCCCGAAGGCGGTGTGGTGGAGGTCTGGAGCAGCAGGGCAGGATCAGAGGTGCGCATCGGGGTGACGGACACCGGAGAGGGCATCCTGCCCGAGCACCTCTCCCACATCTTCGAGCGTTTTTACCGTGCAGATGCCAGCCGAACCCGCAACAATGCAGAGCGTCAGATGGGCCTGGGTCTGGCCATTGCCCGCGAGATCACCGAAAGCATGGGAGGCAAGATTTCGGTGGAAAGTGTGCCAGGCGAGGGAACCACGTTCACGCTGGAGTTTCGGGTGTAGCAAATCCAGGATTGAAGACCGCTTTCTGGACATGGCCTGTCCCTGTTCCGGCAGCCTGTGCCAGAATCCAGCCATGGCTCCCTTACTGATTTTTGATTGCGATGGCGTGCTGGTGGACAGCGAAATCCTCTCCAACCGGGCAGGTGTGGAACAGCTGAGCGAACTGGGACTGCAGATCAGCCTGGAAGAGCACATCGACAAATTTGTGGGCCGCAGTGCAGCAGATGTGGAAAAAGAACTGACCGCCCTGCTGGGACGCCTCCTCCCTGAGAACTACTCCCAGCTGAAAATCCAGCGCACTGCAGAGATTTTTGAGCAGGAGCTGCAGGCCATTGCGGGCATTGATCAGGCCCTGCAGAACCTGCCCGGAGCAAAATGTGTGGCCTCAGGCAGTCACCTGACCCGCATCCAGCAGTCCCTGCAGCTCACGGGCCTGACCGAATTTTTCCAGCACATCTTCAGCATTGATCAGGTGAAGCACGGGAAACCCGCCCCAGATCTGTTCTTGCTGGCCGCAGAAACCCTGGGTTACCGCCCAGAAAACTGTCTGGTCATTGAAGACAGCATCACCGGAGTGCAGGCCGCAGTTGCTGCAGGGATGCCCGTGCTGGGCTTCACCGGAGGAGGACACTGCAGCAAAAACCACGCCCAGAACCTGCTGGACGTGGGTGCAAAGCTGGTGTTTCACGACATGCGGCTGTTGCCAGAAATGGTCCCCCAACGCTGAGCGACCCAGCGGTCACAAACCGCTTTGGACCGCGCTGTAGGGTCAAGAAGGCGGACAGTTCAGAGCGTCAGCAATGAACTGGGGGATTATTTGATGCCTCTGGTCAGGTAAGAGTTGCTGTAAAAATCGCTGGCTTTGGCAGCAGAGGGCACTTTCCCCAGGCTTTTCAGCACGTTGATGGCTCTGGCCCAGGAACTGGGATCGCTGTAGCCCAGTCCGGTCTTGCTGGTGTAACTGCTGCGCATCAGGTTCACCGAGGCGTTCAGCACTCCGATGTCGCCTCCTGCACTGCCGAAGTATTTCTTGCCCACTTCAAAGGCTTTCTGGGGGTTGGAAACGGTGTAGGCCAGACCTTTCTGGGTGGCCCTGAGGATTTTCTGCAGGGTGGCCCGGTCTTTGAGCAGTTTGTCCGAGACGATCACCCCGTTGCCCACCATGGGGTAAGCGGAGGTGAGGTCCAGGGTGTTCACTTTGGCGTTCTGCTGGCGCAAAATCAGGGGTTCGTTGTTGATGAAGCCCAGGGCAGCATCCACCCGGCCTGCTTTGACCGCCTCAAGCTGCGTGAACCCGATGGGGGCAATCTGCAGGTCGGTTTCCTTGATTTTGTTTTTGGCCAGCAAAGCCTGCAGGGCAATGTAAGAGGCCCCGAACGCGCCGGGAATCCCCAGGGTTTTGCCTTTCAGGTCATTCACTTTGGTGATGTCTTTCTCGGCAAGGCTGAAGATGGTGACGGGCAGTTTCTGGTACATGGCCAGCACGTATTTGACTTTGGCCCCCTGGGCCTGGGCAAAGATGGCATCTTCGGCATCTCCAACCACGGCGTCCAGTTTGCCCTGCAGCAAGAGGGGCATCAGTTCAGAGACAAAGCCGTGTTTGAACTCCACATCAAACCCCTCGGCTTTGTAGTAACCCATGGCATCTGCAGCATAAAAAGGCGTGAATTGCACGTTGGGGATGTAACCCAGACCGATGGTGAGGGGTTTGGCCGCGGCCACACCTGTGAACAGCAATGTTAAAAGCAGGGCACGTTTCATGGGTTACATTGTACGGTTTGACAAACTTGTCAAATGGAAGTTGCCTTCTTCTGCAGGTTCAGCCTGTCCAGCATGCCTTTCAGGTAATCTTGATGGTTCAAACTCGGGTGGTCTGGCAGGTTCAGGGCGTCCAGGTTGGGCTGCTGCTGCATGGTGATGGGGCTTCTGAGGTGCACGATGCCTGCAGGCAGTTCCAGATGCTGCACGATGCTGCGGGCCACCACATCCACAGGCAGCACATCCAGGTGCTGCACCCATTCAGGATGGCGTTTGAGCATTTGAACGGCCAGATCGTCTTCCGGCACAGGGCCGCCCTTTGCAGACCCCCAGCAGCGGGTGATGCGGTAAATGCTGGAAGGGGTGGTTTGCTGTTCCAGCCACTGCTCGGCCTGCCACTTGCTCAGCGAGTAAGGATCTTGTGGAGCAGGGACATCTGAGGGCAGAGGAGGTGTTGTGCCCTGCCAATGCCAGTCCAGCACACTCAGGCTGGAGCACTGGTGCAGGTGCAGGGTTTTTGCTGCCAGATGGGCAACCAGCTCCACATTGGCTGCCCTGAGGGCGTCCTGGGAAGCATTCAGGGCGGTATGACCAGCAGCATTGATCAAATGAGGATGCAGGCTGTCCTGGGCCAGAAAATCCTGCAATGACACCACCTGCAGTTTTTCCCCGTCCAGGTGCACCTGCCATTTCACAGCAGCGTTTTGCAGACGGATTCGGGCACTTTCTGCAGAAGATGCCCGCACCACCGCCAGCACCTCTTTTTCCTGGGCCTGCAATGCAGCCAGCAGATGCACCCCCAGAAACCCATTTGCACCAGTCACCGCAATCTGAGACTGCAGGGTTCCCGTTTTTGACTGGGACACTGCAGGCTGAAAAGTCCCGGGGTATTCTGACAGGGCCGAAAGCATCCTGCGCAGGGTCCTGTGCCTGTACATCTCATCTGTGGGAAGGCTTCTTCCGGTTTTTCGTCCAAAAGTTGCGCTGATCTGCACCGCGTCCAGAGAATCTGCACCCAGAGAGAACAGGTCATCTTCTGGTCCAATGGGGCATTCCAGCACTTCAGCAGCCACCTGCATCAGCAGGGTCTCCAGATTGTTCTGTGCAGCGTCTTTTGGCAAAACGTGACTGGCAAGATTCTGCACGTCCACCTTGCCGTGCAGGGTCATGGGCAGGCTGTTCAGGGGAATGAGGGACAGGGGAAGCCTCCACTCCCGTGTGAAATCATGCAGGTTTTGTGCAGCATCGGCAGGAAAAAAGAACACCTGCACCCGGTCCCGGTTTTGCACGGCCTGGGCATGCTGGACCCCAGCAACACCACACAGTTCTTCGCCGATTTCCTGCAGGAACACCCGGTGACCCCGCACTTTCACCCAGCCTTCCTTGCGGCCTGCAAACCAGAACTTGCCGTTCTGCTGGAAGGCCAGATCTCCAGTCAGGTAAGGGCTTTCCACATCGGGAGAAAGCTGAGGACCAGAAAGCTGGATTTCTCCCACCTCTCCTGAGGACACAGGTTTTCCGGCTGCATCCACCAGTTGAAAATGCTGCGGATCCACAGGGATCCCCAGGCTGTGGTCCTCAGCAATGCTGACGCTGATGGTGGCTTCTGCAGGACCATAGGTGTTGATGAGCTGCAGTTCGCTGGGTCTGGCTTGCAGTGCAGAGGGCTGCAGGGCTTCCCCTCCCACAATCAGGGTTTTGAGTTGACTGGGAAAAGTGGAAGTGCGGCTCCACAGGTGAAAAAGTGCAGTGGGCACGCTGGCATGGTCCACGTTCACCCAGCTTCTGGGATCTGTGATGGTGGCTTCTGGCACCACCAGGGTGGCCCCATGCAGCAGGGCCAGAAACAGGTTTTCCAGATGCCCATCAAACGTCCAGGCATGGGCCTGCAGCACCCGTTCACCCGTCCGAATGTGCACGTGTGCACTCAGGGCAGACAGGTAGCGTTCTACAGCAGCAAGTTGCAGTCGGATGGGCTTTTGTGGGCCAGTGGTTCCAGAGGTGTACACCACACAGCAGGGATCGGGGCAGGCAGGCACCGGGAGGGAGCCAAAGGTGTAGCCTTCCCCAGAAAACAGGGTTTCCACAGCCTGCAGAACGTGGCCAACTTTTCGGAAGGAAGTTCCTGAGGAGGGCACATCCTCCAGGTGCTTCCAGAGCTGTGCGTAGCTGAGCTTGATGTCTGGTGTGTCCAGGGCCAGCACCTCTGGATGGTGAAGAGCATGGTGCTGCAGGGCTGCCTTCAGGGAAAGCTGCTGGATTTCAGGTGAGGGCTGAAGGGGGTCTGGCGTTTGCTGGCTTTTCAGTTCGCTGCGAAAAGTTTCCACCTTCTGTTCAAACTCTGCCCTGGACAGCAGTTCGGTGTCCACCCGAAAAGTTAGGTACAGGGTGTCTCCCCGCAGGGTGCTCTGCAATTCAATTTCAGAGAGGGGATTGAGCCAGGGATGCAAAATCCGGCTGCTGCCCGGAACGGCAAAATCAAACTCTGGAAGTTCATTGAGGATGGAACGCACCCAGGGGCTCGCTGCAGGGGTTTCGATCTTGCAGAACACCCCGATGCTGCGCCTCTCCTGGCCGGTGCGCCCGTGGGCCAGACGGCCAAACGCCCAGTGGCTTCTGGGAAACTGCTCTTTCAGCCATTCCGAAAACAGTTCGGCCACAATGGGACGCAACCTGCGGCCATCTGGAAGTTTCAGCAGTTTCAGGTGTTGCTTCTGGGGTTGTTTCAGCACCGGAGAAGGGTGGGCGCTCTTGCGCATCTGGGGGTAAGGCGTGATGGACTGGCCCTGCAACAGCATTTTGAATTGCCTGATCATCAGCACAATGGAAAACCCGTCCATCAGGGCGTGGTGGATGGTCACCTGCACCACTGCCCCCCACTTTTGCTCCCACACCACCAGACGGATCTGCTCCGGGACATCCAGAGGACACTGGTGCTCCCGGGAAATGCGGGCCACACCCTGCAATTTCTTCAGTTTGACCTGACCATAACACTCCAGGGTCCTGAGGGCGGCTTCCATAAACTGCGGAAGGTTTTCTTTGACTTTGAAACCAAGCGTTAAATGCCACCTTGAATCTTTAAACCACGATTGCATGGCTTCATTGTAGGGATGAATTTGCTTTTTGGAGCTGCTGCATCACAACAGCAGATCATGTTCTGAGTGCAGAGATCAGAAACAAACACTCTGGGCTAAACATGCAAATGTTTTTTCTATTTTGCCTTGCGGCGGTATTTTAAAACCGCCCGTTCCAGCAGTGTGACCAGCAAATAAAGTGCTGCACCCAGGGTGGTCAGCAAAAAAATCGCTGCAAACATGCGTGGTGTGTTGTAGTAAGCCCTTGCCTGATTGATGGCGGCTCCCAGTCCGGGTGCATTGCTGACAAACTCCCAGACCACTGCACCAATCAAAGCCAGGCTGGCCGTGAGTTTCAGGCCCCCCAGCAATACGGGCAGGGCACCCGGAGCTTCCAAAAGCCACAACCTCTGCCAGAAAGAGGCATTCAAAGTGTCAAAGTATTCATGGTAGGTGTTTTCCACTTCCCGCACCCCGGTCATGGTGGCAATCATCACCGGATAGAAAGCCGTCAGGGTGGCGGCCACAATGGCTGGAGCGGTGCCAAACCCCAGCCAGATGATCAGGAGGGGCGCAACTGCAATGATGGGTGTGCTCTGGCTGGCCACCAGAAAAGGCGAAAAAACCCTTTCCAGCATGGGGAAGCGGCCCAGTGGATATCCCAGGGTCACCCCCATCACCATGCCACACACAATGCCCAGCAAGGTGGTTCTGAGGGTCAGCAGCATCTGGCTGTAGAGTTCCCCCCAGGCCACCTGCAGTTCGAGAATCACCTTGACCGGACTGGGCAGCGAAAAAGCATTCTGGGTGAAGCTCAGGAGGTGCCAGAGCAGCAAAAATACCGTCAGGGCCAGCAACGCCAGCCAGCCTTCAACACGCATTTTTTTGAGGGGCGGGGTGTTGCTGAGCAGCGTGGAATTTCCCTCTCCCAGCAGTTCCCGGAGCTGCGCCTCGATGCCAGAGGTGTAGGCACTGACCCGCCCTTCCAGCTTGGTGTCGATGATGTCGGCAACCCCACCGTTTTTCACCACCACCACCCGGTCTGCCAGATACACCGCCTCGCGGATCGAGTGGGTCACAAACAGGATGGTGCGCCGCTCCTTGCGGTGCAGTCGCTTCAGCTCTGCATTGAACCGCTCCCGGACCAGCGCGTCCAGTGCAGCAAAAGGCTCATCCATCAGGATGATCTCGCTGTCCTGGGCAAGCGCACGGGCCACCGCCACCCTGGCCCGCATGCCGCCAGAAAGCTCAGAAGGGTAAAGGCCGTGGTACTGGTCCATCCCCACCTGCTTGAGGGCCTCATGGGGCTCCATGCCTTTGCCCTGCACTTCACGGGGCAAATTCACGTTTTTCAGCACCGTGCGCCAGGGCAAAAGGCGGTAATCCTGAAACACAAAAGCAGGCTGGGAGCACACCTTCACGCTGCCCTGTTTGGGTTTCAGTAAACCCGCAATCACCCTCAGCAACGTGCTCTTGCCCCCACCTGATGCCCCGATGATGGCAATGAATTCGCCAGATTCAATGCTCAGGTCCACATTTCTCAGCACATCCCGTCCATTGAGTTCGATGGTGATGTCTTTCAGCTCAATGGCAGCAGTCATGCTAAGCAGTGTATGAGAGTGGAGGGGTGGGGTCTAGGGGCAAATCACATTTGGCAGATCATGCCGAGGGCCGAGGGCCGAGGGCATGGAAAGCTTCTGCCAGAGCTGTTGTCGCTTTCAGCCTTCTTCTTGACCTTGACTCGCGCCGATCAACCCGATTTGATCGGCCGGGTCGCTTCTTGACCCCACTGCGTGTGCAAAAGCGGTTTTGCACACGCAGTGGGCCGCCGCCTTCTGCCTTTAATCTTTTTGCCCTCGGCCCTCGGCTCTCGGCTCTGCGCCCTCGGCTTTCGGCTTTCAGCCTTCAGCTTTCTGCCTTCTGCTGATTCCAACCCTCGGTTTCCCCAGCGTGTTCACAAGGACCACCCCCACCAGCGCAATGGCCCCACCAATCAGGGTGATGTGGCTTGGCACCTCATGCACCCAGAAATAAGAAATCAGAATGGCCAGCACGGGAGAGACGTACAGAAAGCTGGTGGTGATGCTGGCTGGCACCCGGCTGAGCGCAAAAGTCCAGGTCAGGTAAGCCAGGGCAGCAGGGAAGATCCCGATGTAAATCACGGCCCAGTTGGCACTGGCAGGTGCGGCCTGAATTTCCTGGGGCAGACCGGGCAGAGAGATGAGCATCGGCACCGTCCCGAACACCAGCGACCACACTGTGAACTGTCTGGAAGGGTATTTTTTTAACAGGGGTTTCTGCAGCACGAAATACAGCGAGGTCACAAAAGCCGAAAGCAGGATCAGCAAAGCTCCCTGCGTGAAATTCAGGTCTCCGCCTCTCCCCAGCACAATCAAAGTGACCCCCGAAATGCTGACTGCAATTCCGAGCCAACCCAGCACATTCAGCCGCTCTCCCAGCCACAGGGTCGCCATCAGCGCCGTGAACACCGGACCTGCGGCAATGATCAGGCTGGCCACCCCTGCAGGCACCGTGATCTCCCCGAAATTCAGGGCGTAATGGTAAATGGTGATGCCCAGCAGCGAGACCCCAAAAATGCGGGGCACATCTTTCCATTCTGGAAAGGGAATTTTGCTGATCCAGGCATAAATGAGCAGCACCCCACTGGCCACCAGAAAGCGGTAAACGGTCAGGTGGGCAGGGGTGAAGTGGTCCAGACCTGCCTTGATTCCAGCAAAAGAAGAAGCCCAGAAAAGAATGGTCACCAGAATGGCGGTCAGGCTGAGAGGATCCATGGGCGCATCATAACCCGCAGGGGGTTTGCCGTTCTCAGTGAAATGGACGAGGGGTGTGACTGGATAACGTTATTCTGGTTTGCATTCTTCACATGGTTTGGCAGAAAGCCGAGGGCCAAGGGCCGAGGGCAAAAAGACATCTGGATGGTGTTGAAGGTCGGCATTTCCTGCAAGTTTCTTGACCCGTTGCTTTTGCAATCAGCTCAGGGCTTTGAGGTGTTTTTTGTGCATTGGCCTGTGCTTTCCCAGCTCTTGGCCCTCGGCTCTCGGCCCTCGGCTCTTGGCTTTCCGTACAAATGACGTGAAATCCCACCCCCAAACCCTTAGCATGAACCCATGAATCTGGAGTACGTACAGAGAATCCTCGGGAGCCGCGTTTACGATGTTGCGAAAGAGACCGCGCTTGACCATGCCCGCAGTCTTTCGGAGCGGCTGGGGAACACCGTTTACTTCAAACGTGAAGACACCCAGCCTGTGCATTCTTTCAAGCTGAGGGGTGCCTACAACAAGATGGCTTCTCTGACCGAAGAAGAACGGGCCAGAGGGGTGATTTGTGCCTCTGCCGGAAACCATGCGCAGGGGGTGGCTTTCAGTGCCCAGAAAATGGGCATCCGGGCCACCATTGTGATGCCTGCCACGACTCCAGACATCAAGGTGAAGGCAGTGCGGGGTTACGGTGCAGAGGTGGTTTTGCATGGTGACAGCTACAGCGATGCTGAGGTTTACGCTTACCAGTTGCAAGCAGAGCAGGGCATGACTTTCGTGCATCCTTACGATGACCCTTACGTGATTGCAGGACAGGGAACCATCGGTCTGGAGATCTTGCAGCAGTGCCGTGCCCAGAAGTACACCGTGTTCGTGCCGATTGGGGGGGGCGGACTGGCTGCAGGCATTGCCGTTTTACTGAAAAGCGTCAACCCAGACATCAAAATTGTGGCTGTAGAGCCCGAGGATTCCGATGCCATGATCCGCAGTGTGGAAGCCGGGGAACGGGTCACCCTGTCCCAGGTGGGCATTTTCGTGGATGGGGTCGCTGTGAAGCGTGTGGGGGAACACACCTTCAACCTGGTGCGCCAGTATGTGGATGAGTACGTGCGGGTCTCCACCGACGAGGTGTGCGCGGCCATCAAGGACATCTTCGATGACACCCGTGCCGTGCAGGAACCTGCGGGTGCACTGGCCACAGCAGGACTCACCCGTTACGTGCAGGAAAGAGGCATTCAGGGAGAAACCCTGGTGGCCCTCACCTGCGGGGCAAACATCAACTTCAACCGTTTGCGCCATGTGGCAGAGCGGGCCAATGTCGGTGAGCAGAAAGAAGCCATCATTGCCGTGACCATCCCAGAGCTTCCGGGTGCGTTTAAGGGCTTCATTCAGGCGATGGGCAAACGCAACATCACCGAGTTCAATTACCGCTATGCCCCCAGCCAGGAAGCCCACATTTTTGTGGGCGTGCAGATGGAGCAGCCCAGAGACAAACAGC
Organism: Deinococcus roseus; assembly: GCF_014646895.1. Lineage (NCBI taxonomy): Bacteria > Thermotogati > Deinococcota > Deinococci > Deinococcales > Deinococcaceae > Deinococcus > Deinococcus roseus. The sequence goes on along the minus strand of NZ_BMOD01000016.1, from coordinate 34,469 downwards.
AGATTCTGGAAGACCTGCGGGCTCTGGATTATGCCGTTACAGACCTCAGCCAGGACGAACTGGCCGTGGTGCACGTGCGTCACATGGTGGGTGGCCGTGCCCCCGAAGCCGAGAACGAGCGCATTTACAGCTTTGTGTTCCCGGAGCGTCCCGGTGCCCTTTCGGACTTTCTGGACGCCATGCAGGCCACCTGGAACATCAGCCTGTTCCATTACCGCAACCACGGCAGCTCGCATGGTCGGGTGCTGTGCGGCATTCAGGTTCCAGATGAAGACCTCCACGCCTTCCAGACTTTTCTGGACCGCCTGGGCTATGAATACCAGAGCCAGGAGAACAACCCTGCCTACAAGCTGTTCCTCAGGTGAACAGGCTCCAAAACAGCAGCACATCAGCAGATCCCGGGCAACCGGGATTTTTTTGTTTCCGAGGTCTGCAGGATCCGCCATTTGCCCATTGATCTGCCCAAAACCCACCCCGTATGCTGCGGACATGTTTGACCTTGCCCCGCTCGATCTTCCCACAGAAATGCGCACCGAACGCCTGCTGCTGCGCATTCCCAGCATGCAGGACGCCGATGTTTTTCATGCCCTGATGGAATCTTCTTTTGAACACCTGCAGCGCTGGATGCCCTGGGCCAAAACCCTCCCGGACCTGCAGATCACCCGTGAACGCATGCAGCAGAGCATCCAGAATTTTCTGGACCGCAAGGAGCACCTGCGCTTCATGATTGTGCGCCGTTCAGATGGCGCCCTCATGGGCACTTCCATCTTCAATTTTCTGGACTGGGACACCCCCAAGGCCGAAATCGGTTACTGGCTGGGAGAGGAATTTTGCCACCAGGGATACATGCAAGAAGCCGTGAAAGCCATGCTGGATTATGGTTTCAAAGAAATGGGCCTCCACCGCATTGAAGTCTGCACTGATGAAGAAAACCTGCCCTCCAGACGCATCCCAGAAAAACTGGGTTTCACCCTGGAGGCTGTACTGCGAGAAGAACGCAGGCACCACCTGGACCCGGAAAAATACATCAATTTCTGCATTTATGGGTTGCTCAGGAGGGAATACAGGGGTTAGATCCCGAACTGGTCCCACACCCCGGATTTGATGTTGTACACCCTTGAGGCGGGCACACTGACGGTGGTGCGCTCCGGGTAGAGCAGGGCGGTCAGTTTGCCTCCGAACACACAGCCGGTGTCGATGTTGACGGTGTTGTTGACCCAGCGAACCTTGCGCACCGGGGTGTGGCCGTACACCACCAGAGAAAGGCCGTGGTAATCCTTGGTCCAGTCCACCCGGGTGAGTTTGCCGTTGTGCATCACCCGCTCGCCGTGAATGGCAATGTCGCGGGCCATCTGGGTGTTGACCCCATGGAATTCGGCGGGCAGTCCGGCGTGGGCCACCATCAGCATGCCGTGGTCCAGCATCAGCTGCGAAGGCAGGCCACTGAGGAAACTCAGCAGGTCGGCCTGGAATGCTCTGGGGGCAGCTTCAATCTGCTGGATGGATTGGCGGGTGTTGGGAGAATCGATTTTGCCCTGCCCGGACAGGTGGTTGAGGATGCGCAGGTCATGGTTGCCCATCACGCACTGGGCCACCCCTTCACGCACCAGCCGCATGACAAGCTGGTAGGCTTCCACCACCTGGGGTCCCCGGTCTGCAATGTCGCCGACAAAAACCAGCTGACGTTCATCGGGGTGCCGGTAGCGGGCCGAATACCCGAGTTGTTTGAGGAGGCGCTGCAGTTCTGCAGAGCATCCATGGATGTCACCTATGATGTCGTACATTTTGGGTTCAGTGTCTCGCTTTGCGGTGGGAGGCAGGCTTCATGGCTGGGTTGTGCATTCGGGTCAGCCACCGGATGGCGGATAGCCTGCGCCCAGAAAGTGCAGGCCGTGGGGTTTGACGTTGGGTCCTGCTTCGGCGCGGTCCTGGCCTTGCAAGAGGTGGTGCAGGTCGGACAGGGACATCTTGTGCTGGCCCACCAGCAGCAAAGTGCCAATGATGGCCCGAATCTGGTGTCTGAGGAAACTTTCTCCACGCACATGAATCGAAAGATGGATGCCGGTGTGTTGCAGGTGGCAGTCATAGAGGATGCGCCGGGTCTGCCGCTCTTCCTGGGTGGCGAAAGCCCGGAAGTCATGTTCGCCAATCAGGAGCTGGGCGGCCTGTTCCATCTGACTTAAGTTTAAAACATAAGGCACCCTCAGCGCACGGGTTTCATGAAGGGGCAGGCGCTGTTCAGAAAGCAGCAGGTCATAACGGTAAGCCCGCCACAGGCAACTGAAACGGGCGTGAAAGCCTGCCGGGGCTTCCTGTGCGTTCAGCACGCTGACATCGTCGGGCAGGTGGGCATTGAGTGCGCGGACCAGTTTATGGAGGGGCAGCTTCAGGTTTTTCACGTCGATGTGAATGGGCATGTTCTCTGCGTGCACGCCACTGTCGGTGCGTCCACAGGCCACGGGCATCTGGGCTTCAGCGAAGCGCGAAATGGCCTGATGCAGCACCTCCTGCACGGTGCGTTCCCCCCTGGCCTGCATCTGCCAGCCCTGAAAATGGGTGCCCAGGTACTGCACTTCCAGAAAAAGGCGCTGGTGTTCAGGTGGAGGGCGGTAATCGGACATTCGCTGTCAGACTAAGGGGTTTTGAGGCTGCTTTCAAGGGTTTCGTCCAGAGCGCAGTTCGTAATAGGCCTGTTTCTCTTCGTACATGCGTTCATCGGCCAGACGGACCAGATCCTGCAGCAGTTCAGCATCTTCCGGGAACAGGGACATGCCGATGCTGGCCCCCAGGGGGAAACCCCGCAAACTGAGTTCCTGGATGGCGGTCTGGAAGCGTTCTGCAGCCTGCCGGGCTTCCAGGGGACTGGTGGAGGGGAGGTAAGCCAGAAACTCATCTCCGCCCAGCCGGAAAATCAGATCGGTGGAGCGCTGCACGCTTTTGAGGGCCAGTCCCACCTGTTTGAGGATGTCGTCTCCAAACTTGTGCCCGAAATGGTCGTTGATGGCCTTGAAGCCGTTGAGGTCCATCAGCAGAAAACTGGCGGGCTGTCCGCTGCGTTTGAGGCTGGCGAGGCCCAGCGGAATCAGGTTGTCCAGGGCGCGGCGGTTGGGAAGCCCGGTCAGGGGATCGGTGGCGGCGGCCTCGGAGAGCTCCTGGCGCAATCGGGCTTCCTGCACGATCACGGCAAGCTGGCTGCCCAGCAACCCGGCCACTTCCAGTGCATCCTGATCGAAGGCGTGTCTGTCCAGCATGTTGTTCAGAGACAGAAAAGCCAGCATCTGCCCATCATGCACGATGGGCACACACAGATCGGCCTGCAGTCTGGAGAGGGGCACCAGGTCTTGCAGCACCTCGGTCTGGATGCGCTGCACTTCGGGATCGTTGTGTCCCAGACGGCGGATGCGTGGGATGCCTTTCAGGCAGTCTTCCTGGGAGCCGCCGTACCACACCAGCACATCGGCTTCGGGAATGCGCACGTGGGCCAGGGGTCCGAGGTCCAGACCCTGGCTGGCCACCATGCGGTAATGCTGGTCTTCACGGATCAAGAGGGCTCCGTATTGTGCTCCAGGCAGCAGGTCTGCAGCTGCGGTCATCAGGAGGGAGTTGAGTTCATCCAGGCTGAGGGACCTGAGCGCACTCAGGATGGCCTCGCTTTTGCCCAGCCGTTCCAGCAGGGTTTGCTTCTGGATCAGCATGCCCAGCTGCCTGCCCAGGTTGCTTAAAAATTCCTGTTCTTCGCTGTCCCAGCGTTCGTACTCTTTGCGCCCCACCACCAGGAAAGCCCGTGAGCGGCTCAGGGAGGGCAGGGGAATGATGGCCACTGCAGATTTTTCAAAGTCTTTCAGGCCGTGTCCACGGGCAGTGTCTTCATCGTGGGTGAACAGCGCCCGCTGTTCCAGGTAGGCTTTCCACAGCAGGTTGTGCCCAAAATCAATGGTCTGGGCTTCCATCAGGGTGTGGGCGTAAGGCTGAAACAAATTCTTGCTGTACACGTACACCCCGCAACGGGTGTAGTTGCGGTGGGAAAGCAGTGCGTAACACACCTGCTGCGCCCCTTCTTTGAGGTTGTGGGCGTCCTGCAGTTCCAGGGTGATGTAGTTCAGGAAGGCGTTTTCCTGGTTGCGGGCAATCTGCGACAGGCGGGCCTCAATCACTTTCAACAAATCATCCAATTGAATGTGGGCAGGCACCCCCCGGATTTCCATCTGGGTGACCCGCTGGTTGAGGGCGTAAATGGCGTAGGTGTTGGGCAGCGTTTGCATCACACTGTGGTGGTATTCCACCGACTTGACCCCGGAGTTGAGCAAAAACTCACGGGTGTAGTTCAGCACGCTGTCCACGGTGGGGCTGTCTTCCAGTTCGCTCCACAGCCCGATCAGGAGGGACTGGGTGGTGGTGGCAGGAGGGGCATTTCTGGGTTTGCGGTAGGCCAGGCCAATCAGGTTGGCCAGCATCAGCAGGCCTGCGACCAGCAGGGTCTGGTTGCCCAGCGGGGCATTCCAGCCCAGCACAATCAGCATCACCAGCACCAGGGCCCCCACGGGGCCAGCAGGCAGGGGATAAAGCAGCAGGGTTGCGGCAATCACGCCGGCCACCAGCAGGCCAATCAGGTGGGCCGGGTAAAGGTGCACCAACAGCAACACCCCTCCAGCGGCCAGCAAAGGCAAAGCCATGCGGCTCCAGGGAAAACGGGGCAGGATCATCACATTCACCGCAATGCACCCATCCAGCGCAGCAGATCCTGGTGTCCCAGGGGTCTGGAGATGTGGTAGCCCTGAATCAGATCGCAGTGGTGTTCGCGCAGCCACTCCACCTGTTCTGCGGTTTCCACCCCCTCAGCAATCACCGTGAAGCCCAGGCCATGTCCGAGCTGGATCAGGCTTTCCATCAGGCGGTTGTCGGTTTCCGATTCGCCCAGGTAGGTGGTGAAGCTGCGGTCCAGTTTCAGCACGTCCAGTGGCAAATGCCGCAGGTAGCCCATCGAGGAGTACCCCACCCCGAAATCGTCCAGGGCCACTTTGACCCCCCATTTGCGCATGTCTTCCAGCCGGGCCACCACCACATCACGTTCTTGCATCAGGGTTCCTTCGGTCACTTCAATTTGCAGTTTGGAAGCCCGATCTCCCAGTTTGCGGGCAAAATCATGCATCCATTCAAAGAATTCGGAATCCCGGATGGTGCTGGGAGACAAATTCACCGAGCACACGAAATGGCTGTCCTGCAGTTCTTCCATGGCCAGTTCAATCACCCGCTGGTCCAGGCGGCGGATGAGTCCGGTTTCCTCGGCCAGTTCAATGAATTCCTCGGGAGGAATGAAGCGGCCTGAGCGGTTGTGCAGGCGCACCAGGCACTCCACCCCCCACAGTTTCTGCTGGTGGATGTCCCACAATGGCTGGTATTGCAGCACCAGATTGCGGGTCTGGATGGCATCCCGGAGTTCCTGCTCGATCAGCATGCGTTCGCTGGAAGGCAAATCAAATTCGGGTCGGTACACTGCAATGCCCTGACGGTTGAGTTTGGCGTACCTGAGGGCAGAATTGGCCTCCCTGAGCAGGTCATGGTAGGTCTGGCCCTGCTGGGGATAAATGGCCAGTCCCATCGCCAGTGAGAGGGTGTGCTGTTGCCCTCCAAAATGCAGGGGTTGCTCAAAGCTGTTCTGCACGTTGTAGGCCACCTGCATCAGTTCAGAAATCGAGGAGCGCCTGAGCACCATGGCAAACTCATCGCCGTCCAGCCTGCCCAGCAAATCCGGATGGGCGATGTGCTTGCGGAGTTTGCGTGCCACCGCTTTGAGCAGTTCATCTCCGGTGGCAAAACCCAGCGAGTCGTTGATGTCCTTGAAGCGGTTGACGTCCCACAGCATCACCCCCACCACGTTGTGTGGGTCTGCCGTGAAGATCAACTGGTCCGCCGTTTCCTGCAGGAAGGCCCGGTTGTAGAGGCCGGTCAACTGGTCGGACTGGTTGAGGTACTCCAGACGTTCCAGCGAGTCTTTCTGGGCGGTGATGTCCCGCACCACGGCCAGCACATCCTGGTTGCTGTGGCGCATCACCCGGGCCTCGAAGAACTGCACCCGGTCTCCCAGGTCCAGACCATATTCGATGGTCTGCAACTCTGCGGTGTCCAGGGCTTTCTGGATCACATGTTCAAAGGTTTCCGCCAGGCTTTCTGGAAAAAGGTCATAAATTTTTTTCCCCAGAAAAACCTCGATGGGAGCAGCCAGCAGTTCGGGGTTCGGAGAATGCACATCTTTGCATGCGCCTTGCTGGTCCAGCAGGAAAACCGTGTCAGGGATGGCATTCAGCATGGTGCGGTGTCGGGCTTCGCTTTCCCGCAGTTGCCGCTCTGCCTCTTTGCGCCCCCGGATGTCGCGGGCAATCAGCACGGTGATGCGCTCGGAGGTGTCCGGTTCGATCCAGGAGCGGCAGACCACCTCGACCTCCAGCAGTTCTCCTGCGTTGTTGATCCAGCGCTGCTCGGTGGGGGGCAGAACCTGTTTTTCAGAGGGGAGGGCCTGGATCAATTGCAGCAGGAAGGTCTGGTCTTCCGGGTGTACAAGGTGCCACAGATTCAGGCGCACAGCCTGCTGTTCAGAAACCCCCAGCAGGGCCGCCATGCTGGCATTGGTGTACACGATGTCCAGGCGCTCTCCCAGCATGCAGATGGCATCGGGGGAAATCTCCACCAGCGAACGGAAGCGTTCTTCGCTTTGCTTCACCTGCATGAATTCTGGATGCGCGGGATTCACAAACACCACGGCTCCACCTTCCGGGCGCCTTTTCACAAACAGGTGCATTTCGGAATTCTGCTGCTGCAGGTGGGTTTTCAGGTGGGCGGTCAGGTGCTGGCCCTGGGTGGGCAACTGCTCTCCGCGAAACAGGCTGGACAGCTCAGGGTCACTGAAAAAACTCTCAAAAGGAAGGTCCGGCTGATCGAGCGGCAGCAGGTTGCGGGCGTAAGCGTTGCTGTAAATGCAGTACCCCTGGGGGTTGGTCACAATCACGCCACTTTCAATTGCATCACTCAATTCATCCCAGATTGGCATGGTCTTCCTTTGGAACCCTGACTTTGTAGAGGCTGCGAACCATATTGAATTATAAAGGTTCTGTCATCCTCATGTTAAGGGCTTTCTATCCAGAGCAAGACATCTTTTTGTCTTTGTGGGCCGGAAATCGTTACACTCTGGGCATGAAGCACCACCTGTACCCCCACAGCACCACCTTCAGTCCTGACCCCCAGACGGTGCTGTCTTTCGATCTCGAAGGCCGCCTGATCTCGGTGTTTCTGCAGGGAACAGTGTACAAGCGGGACCTTTCCAGCGGGGTGCATGTGCGGTACCAGCAGCAGGGCAGGCAACGGGAAAAGCTCTCTGGTGAGGAAGCCCGGCAGTTTTACAGCAAGGTGCAGGACCTGCTGTTGCGGCATCAGGATGATTTTCCAGCAGAGCTGTCAGCCAGATTGAAAAGCGTTTACGGCCCGGAACAGTTGATGCAGGAAAAAGAGCGTTTTTTGCATGTGTACCGCCCCATTTCCATTTTGCCCCCCGACCAGTATCTGGCCGTGGTCTTGCAGGCCACCGAGGGATGCACCTGGAACAAATGCACCTTCTGCAATTTCTATGCAGACCGTCCGTTCAAGGTCAAAACCCCTCTGGAGTTTCAGGCGCATGTTCAGGATGTAAAAAATTTTCTGGGACAGGGGGTTTTGCTGCGGCGCAGTGTGTTCCTGGCTGATGGCAATGCCCTGGCCCTGGGGTTCAGCCGCCTTCAGGACATGCTGAAAACCACCCGTGAAGCTTTTCCAGGCTTGCCCATCTCCAGTTTCATCGATGTGTTCACCGGAAACAAACACACCCGCGAAGAATGGAAAGCCCTGAAAGAACTGGGTTTGCAGCGGGTGTTCATCGGGATGGAAAGCGGTCTGGACGAGGTGCTGTCTTTCATCAACAAACCCGGTTCCCAGCAAGACCTGCAAGAATTTGTCTCTGACCTCAAAGCCGCAGGTTTGCAGGTGGGCCTGATTCTGATGGTGGGGGTGGGCGGGCAGGAGTTCCGTGAGCCCCATGCACAGGCCTCCCTGGATGCCCTGGAACAGATGCCCCTGGACCGGGAAGACCTGATTTACCTGTCGCCTTTTGTTGAACACCCTGGTTTCACCTATTCCGAAAAAAGGCAAAGCCTGGGCCTCACCCCCATGTCTGAACTGGAAGTGGAAGCAGAACTGTCCCGTCTGGCAAAAATCCTGCGTTCCAGGGGCCTGAAAGCTGCCCGTTACGACATCCGGGAATTTCTCTATTGAGGGTCAGGCAACTGTCAGCTGGTCTCACAAACCCCTCTGCCTGCAAAGTCAAGGGCTGCCTGGGACCTGCCTGATTTTTGTGTCTTTTCTGACAGTCTCGACGCCCTTTCTGATGTCTGGGAGGGCCTGAAAAGGCAAGATGCCCACAAACATTGAACCCACTCCAAACCATAAAACTTGCACTGGCTCCAAAGTTGTATGATACTGATCTGACGCAAGTCCACCAAACTGAATGGCACTGTTTTTGTCTGTGCTGCACATCAAATGATTAGGGGGAAACATGAGCAAGATTTCACGCCGTAACCTGCTGAAGATCCTGGGTCTGGGAAGCGCCATCACCGTCACGGGCAGTGCAGCCAAAGCACAGACCAGTGGTGGCCTTACGCTGGTCACTTTCCTGCACACCAACGACACCCACGACCACCTGGAGCCCACTGTTGTCACCGGAACCGGTGCAGACGGCAAGGCCTTCAGCGTGCAGTATGGTGGGGTGGCACGGGTCAAGACCCTGATTGATGACCTCAAGCGCCGTTCCATCAACCCTGTGATTCTGGATGCTGGAGACGTGTTCACCGGCACCCTCTACGGTCAGGTGTACAAAGGTCTGGCAGACCTCGCCTACATGGAAGCCTTCGGCACCCAGGCCCAGACCATCGGCAACCACGAGTTCGACAACGGTCCTGGTCAGCTCGCCGATTACATCAAAAACGCCAGTTTCCCAGTGGTTTCTGCCAACATTGATGCCTCGGGTGACGAAAAACTCAAGGGCCTGATCAAGCCCTACACCATCCTGGACACCGACAACGGTCCTCTGGGTGTGATTGGCGTGACCACCCCGGACACCCCCATCACCTCCAGCCCCGGAGACACCGTCAAATTCCTGGACCCCTACACCACCGTGCAGAAAGCCGCCGATGACCTGCGTGCCCAGGGCATCAAGAACATCGTGCTGCTCTCGCACCTTGGGTACAACATCGACCTGGAACTGGCTCCCAGACTCAAAGGCGTGGGCGTGATCATCGGTGGGCACACCCACACCCCCCTCGGCAAATACGAGGGTCTGGGTCTGCCCAAATCTGAAGGTCCTTACCCCACCGTGCTGCAAGACGCAGCAGGCAACACCATCCTGGTGGTTCAGGCATGGGAATGGGCCAAATTCTACGGCCAGTTGCGCGTGGCCTTCAACGAAGAGGGCGTGCCCCAGACCTGGGTGGGCAAAGTCTACCCGGTCACTGCAGACTACAAAAACGACATCCGTCTGTCTGCCACCCTGCGTGCCTTCCAGTTGCCCCTGGATGCCTTCCGCAAAACCCCGGTGGGCACCGCTGCCGTCAAACTGAACGGTGACCGCGCCGATGTGCGCAAGCGCGAAACCAACCTCGGCAACTTCATCAGCGACGCCTACCTGTGGGCCACGCAGAAGTACAACACCCAGATTGCCCTGATGAACGGCGGGGGCATCCGGGCCAGCATCGCCGCCGGAACCGTCACCAACGGAGATACCATCACTGTGCAGCCCTTCGGCAACACCGTTTACGTGATGGACCTGACCGGCAAAGAAGTCTGGGACGCCCTGGAAAACGGGGTCAGCGACTGGGCCAACGGTGCAGGCCGTTTTCTGCAGGTGGGAGGAATGCGCTACAGCTTTGATCCCACCAAAGCCGTCGGAAGCCGCATCCTCAGTGCAGAAGTCAAACAGCCCGACGGCACCTTCAAGCCTCTGGACCTGAATGCCACCTACCACACCGTCACCAACAGCTTTGTGGCCGCAGGCGGCGACAACTTCACTGTGCTGAAGAACGCCAAGGGGTTCCGTCTGGACACCTACCTCACCGATTACGTGGTGGTCAACGACTACTTCGCTTTCGTGAAGTCTGCCAACCCCCAGGTGGAGGGCAGGGTCACCATCGTGAACGAACCCAAGTAAACCCCTGCTTCTCCCTAAAGCTTGAAGCTGTTCCCCTACACGGGGGGACAGCTTTTTGTCTGAGGGTGCTGGGGCCAGATCCCCCTGCAACTCGCTTTGCTCGTTGGTTCCCCCGTCAGCGTTGGGGGATTTCTGTCATCCTACACCAATCCCCCTTTGTTAAGGGGGGACAGCCTTGAAGCGTTAGCGAAAGGCAGGGGGGGAAGCAGGGGGTCAAATCCCCCACAAACTCCGGGAGGCCATTTCCACCAGGTTGCCACTGGGGTCATGGAACAGCAGGGAATCCCCTTTGATGCCACCCCAGTTGTAGCGGGTGACTGGAAATCCTGCCAGTTCCAGCCGGGCCTCCCACAAGTCCAGACGCTCCTGGGCCATCTCGAAACACACGTGGCCTCCGGGACGCACACCGTGGGTGGGCAGGGTGCCTGGCCGCAGGGATTCTTCCGGGTTGAACAGCAACAGCATCCCATTGCCTGCTTTGAGGAAGACATGCCTGGGCAGGCGACGGGAATGCAGCTCAAACCCCAGCAGACCACAGTAGAAATTTTCTGCCTCCAGCAGGTCATGCACATACAGGCAGGTTTCGAGGATGTTCATGTGGTTTTATTCTATAAAAGTCCGTCAAAATGCAGAGGCAGATGGAGCACCTCCTCTGACCCTTGCGGAACATTTTCCCCTGTCCCCTCGTACCCTGAAGTGGAGGCTTTCATGATCTTCTGGCTTTGCTTGTTGATTGGAGGAGCATTGATCCTGGTTTCACTGCTGTTCCAGCACGATGGAACGCTGGATGTGGGCCACCCGGATTTGCATGACGTTTTTTCCTGGCTGAACCTCAGGGCCATTGTTTTTGCTGTGGCGTTTTTTGGTCTGGGGGGGGTGATTGCCTCCCGACTGGGTCTCAGCATGGGAGGCCAGTGGGTGTTTGCCCTGATCACAGGTCTCAGTGTGGGGATCACCACCGCTTGGTTGTTCCGTTATGCCAGACAGCAGGAATTCAGCGGTCAGGTGGGGGATCTGGTGGGCAGAACCGGCAAGGTGCTCATTCCCCCGGCGGCAGAACGTCCCGGCAAGGTGATGCTGACGGTTTCAGGCCAGATGACCGAATTCCATGCCCACTCTTCAGACGTGTTGCAGGTGGGAGAACCCATCATTGTGGTGGGGATGGAGCAGGGCACACTGAATGTGCGGCGCTGGCACCAGTTCTGAATCAACAGTGCTGATCAGTAAGAGGCAGAGTGGCTGCCTGCGGAGCTGTTTTGCTGGTCGTCCTGCAACACTTTAAAGGCAATGATGCCCAGCAGGGCCAGCACTTCGGCAGGAGCATGGCCCTGGATTTCAAGGTCCTTGCCATCGAAGTTTCCACCAATGCGACCGGCCAGATGGGTGTTTTCGATCCTGAAATGGAGGTCGTATCCCAGCGAGGAACCTCCAAACCGTCCTGTCAGTTCTCTGCCTTGCACATCAAACACAATGTCCTGTCCAACGAAATTTCCACCCAGACGGCCCTCGGTGTGGTGGCCCAGGGTGACGTTCACATCGAATCCATCGGTGGTTCCACCAATGCGCCCACGGACCAGTTGCTTTTCAATGTTCAGCAAAATGTTTTTTCCAATTTGTGTCCCGCCAATGCGCCCACGCACCAGAGGGGGGGTGTAGGTGGCCTGGATGTCATACCCCAGGCTGCTTCCGCCAATGCGTCCCTGTATGTCCATGGGGACAGTGTACGCCCCCATGGATGAGTTGGATTACAATTTTGTCACATTTTGCTAAGCCAGACAGGGTTTAACCGGGTTCAGCCTTTTTTGCGGCTTTCGGCCATTTTCATCCAGTCCTGGGCAGAAAGCTCATCCAGAATGTTGAATTCTCCAGCATTCCACACGCTTTCTCCACCATCGATGTGAATCAAATCTCCGGTGATGAAGCCTGAAAGGTCACTGAGCAGGAAGCTGGCCAGATTTGCCAGTTCAATGTGCTCTCCGTAGCGCCGCAAAGGAACCCGGCTTTTCAGCTTTTCTCCGAATTCTTCAGAAGGCAAGAGCCTTTCCCAGGCCCCTTCGGTGGGAAAAGGACCGGGTGCCACAGCGTTCAACCGGATGCCGTATTTGCCCCATTCGGCGGCCAGGGATTTGGTGAGGGTGACCACTCCAGCTTTGGCCACTGCACTGGGCACCACATATCCACTGCCACTCTGGGCGTAGGTGGTGGCGATGTTCAGGACCACGCCACCGCTTTTGCGAGCAATCCAGCGTTTGCCCATTTCCAGGGTGCAATAGAAAGTGCCGTGCAAAACAATGCCCAGCACCGCGTCCACGGCACGGTGGGACAGCATCTGGGTGGGGGAGATGAAGTTCCCTGCTGCGTTGTTGACCAGTGCATCAATGGGTCTTCGCTGTTCGATGGTGTTCAGCACTTCTGTGACCTGTTCGGGGTTTTTCACGTCGCAGGTCTGGTAGAAGATGCTGCCCAGGCTTTCAAATTCCTGCACGGTTTCCTGCAGAACGTTTTCCCGGCGGCCCAGAATGGTGACTTCTGCGCCCAGTTCCAGAAACCTTTTGACCATGCTTTTTCCCAGTCCACTGCCGCCACCTGTGACCAGGACGTGCTTTCCTGCCAGCAAATCGTTTTGAAACATGTGTGCTCCTTTGTCTTTTCGGTTTGTGGTTTCAGTGTAACCCAGATTTCTGTACCGAGTCAAAAATTAACTTCCAGTGAGGGGTGTTGACAGTGCACTAGTCTACTAGTACACTAAGGCCATAGAAAGAAGGAGGACACATGAGCATCCTTGCCATTCAAGACCTGTACAAAAATTACGGAGCCCGCCCTGCCGTCCAGGGCGTCAACATGAACATCGGAACCGGACAGATCTACGGATTTCTGGGACCCAACGGAGCAGGCAAAACCACCACCATCCGCATGCTGCTGGGCCTGATCCGCCCCTCCAGAGGCAACATCGAACTGTTCCAGCAGCACCTCAACCGCCGTGCCCTCACCAAAGTGGGAGCCATTGTGGAAGCCCCCAGTGCCTACGGACACCTGACCGGCAAAGAAAACCTGCAGGTGGTGGCCAAACTGCGGGGCATGAACGAGCGCAACATCAGCGAACTGCTGGACTATGTGGGCCTCAAAGATGCCCAGAACCGGGTGGTGCGCGGGTACTCCCTGGGCATGAAAGGCCGCCTCTCCATTGCCGCGGCCCTGATGGGATCCCCCGAGTTTCTGGTGCTGGACGAACCCACCAACGGACTTGACCCCAACGGCATCCGGGAAGTGCGCGAACTGATCCAGTCCCTGCCCCAGCGTGGCATCACCGTGATGGTCTCCAGCCACATCCTCTCCGAAGTGGAACAGATGGCCACCCATGTGGGCATCATCCACCAGGGCATGATGCGCTACGAAGGCGCTTTAAAAGACCTGCAGAACCGCTCCAAACCCGTGCTGCGCCTGAAGGTCAGCGATCCCACGGTGGCCCTGGGCAAAGTGCAGCAACTTCACCCCCAGGCCAGCCTGCATGAACAACTGCTGGAAATTCCTGCCCCTGCAGAAGCGGCTCCCGCCATCGTGCGTGACCTGGTTGGACAGAACTTCGATGTGTACAGCATCACCTCCCACCAGGCCACCCTGGAAGACCTCTTCATGAACATCACCAGAGAAGGTGCAAAATGATCGGACTGTTGCAAGCTGAAGCCCTGAAATACCGCCGCACCCCCACCCTGCTGCTCTCCATCGGCGTGCCCATCGGACTGGGCCTGCTGATCTGGGCTGCCCTGACCTTTGGCAGTGGTTTGCATGGTCTGAAAGGCGCTGCAGGCTGGAAGATGCTGGGACAGTTCCTCTCCCAGATGTGGATTCAGATGGTGCTGCCTTTTGGTGCCGCCATCATCAGCTCACAGGTGTGGGGTCTGGAAACCCAGGACAACCACCTCAAACACCTGCTGGTGCAGCCCATCACCCGCACCCAGGTGTACTTCACCAAACTGATTGCCCTGATTGCCCTGATTGCCCTTGGCATTGCCATGATGGGTCTGGTCTACCTGGGCATTGGAACCATTCGCGGTTTTGGTGAAGGCCAGCAGGTGCTGGATTTGCTGAAAAACATCGGCCTGAGCAGTCTGGTGGCTTTGCCCCTGGTGACCCTGCACCTGTGGATCAGCATGCGCGTCAAGGCCATCACCCTCAACATCAGTCTGGCCGTGCTGGGTGTGATGGCTGCTGGATTCGCTGCAGGAAGCAAGTTCTGGTACTACGTGCCCTGGACCTACACCTCCGCTGTGCACGCCGCCAAGACCCATGACATGGCCCTGATTCTCGCTGGGGGTGTGACCCTCTTGATCGTGATCCTCAGCGTGCTGGACTTCAGAAGAAGAGACCTGCACTGACTTTCCCTTCAAAATCCCCTCCTCCTTGAACATGCACAATTCATGAACAGATCAGCAATGACCCCGAGAGCAAATGGCCCTCGGGGGATTTTTTTGGACGGCTGGTGCATGGATCAAGGTCAGGCCAGTTGACCGGCCACAAAACTGCCCAGTGCAGCAATCAGAAACAGCATCCACTGCCCCTGTTCAAGCACGGCCCTGCTGGTTTTGCCCCACCTGAGCACCTGGGACAGCCACACCAGCGCATACAGCAGACAGAGCGCAGCAATGCCCTGATACACAGACTGGGCTGCAGGAAAGACCAGGGCCAGGTACACCAGACCTGCACCCAGCACGGCCAGGTCCACGGTGATCAGGTGAAAGGCACCCAGCTTCATCAACCACAGGCGGTGCAAATCTGCAGGCTCAGGACGGTGTTTGAGGGCTGCTGGCCCTCCCATGAACAGGTGCACCCCCAGAACCAGCAAAAACCAGATTCCGGTGATCAGGGCAGCCACGTTCACAGCAAACCTGCCCGGATCATGTTGTTGACCACCAGATGGTGAAAGGGCGCAATGATGGCGTAATACAGCCGTCCGGTCCAGTGGTGGTACTCAATCAGGGTGTAAAACTGGATGTGGTCCTGTTGTTTTTCAATGGCCAGGTAAGCGGTGAGGTGCTTCTCGCTGGCCCCGGCCACCCACAAATTCCCTTCTGCATGGTGCACCGTGAAGAAAGCCGCTTTTTTGCCTTTGACAAAAGGAATGTCTCTGGCGGTCAGGCGCTGCATTTCCAGAACCCCATGGCCTTTCAGGCCAATCAGAGGCACCAGTTTTCCCCTCAACCAGTACAGAAAGGACAGCCAGGAGGGGGAATAAGAAAAACATCCTGCAATGAAATCCCTGAGGGGTTTGCGGGTCTGAACCCTTTTGACCTCGATGTAATGCGCCTTCCGGGTGAAGGGGAGAAGTCCCTGGGGATACTGGCCGGGGCTGTACTGGGTGCGAATCATTTCATGCCTCCTGTAAGGTCAAGCGGTCAAAGTTCAGCTGGTCAAAGGCCCAGGCGGTCCAGCATCAGCAGGTTGATCTGGGCTTTTTGTTCTCCATCGTGTTCAAAGGTGCTTTGCTGACTGCCCACAAAAAGCCAGTACAGCCCTCTGGCCAGTTGTGCTGCCGTTTCGGGTTCAGCAATGATCTGTGAAACGAGGTCCAGCACATACGCTTCACGGATGGTGTCCAGGCGTTTTTGCAGGTCCCTGGCCCGGGGGTCGGTTCTGGCCCAGGCCCTCAACGCGATTTCCAGGGATGGATCATAAGCCGTGATGGTTTTCACCAGGGTGCGCAGGCGCTCTCTGGGATCTGCAATGCTTTTCAGGTGTTCAATGATGTCCAGCGTAGAGATCTGTTCGTAATGGTCCAGCAGTTGCTGCTGGTAATCTTCCAGGTGCGAAAAATGGTGGTAGAACGACCCCTTGGTGACCTGCAGGTCTTTGCAGAGGGTGTCGATTTTCAGACTGCTGGCCCCGTTTCTGGCCATCAGGTGCAGGCCAGCCATGAACCAGTCGTCACGGGTCTTCTTCATGAAAAAAACATACCATACGGTATGGTATGTTTCTAAGGAAAAATGTCCCGTCAGGTTTTGCTGGCTCAGGTCCTGTGGTTTCAGATCCTCTGGGTTGAGCTCTGGCGGTAAAACCGGGTTTTTAAAAACTCATCCAGCAGAAAGAACACCAGTGCTGCTCCCACCGAAAGCCACACAAAAAGCCAGTCGCTGGATGAAATGCGCAGGTTGCCTCCAAACAGCATGAAAATCAGGATCAAACTGCCCAGCAAATGGATCACCAGGGCGGCTGGTTTTCTGAGGGAACCCAGCCTGGGGCTGATCAGGTCGGAAATTCCGGTGGTGATCAGGGCAGGCAAAGCCCCAAAATACACAGCGAAAAAAGCGAAAGTCAGCAGCCCTTCAAAAAACCTGGGAACAGCAGTGAATTCATTGTTGCGGCCATTCCACAACTCGGAGCCAGCGAAAAACAGCGACACCACCAGGGCCGCCCCCAGCAGCGCGATCAATTTGCGTCCAATCCATTTGAGTGCAGGCATAAAGCTCCTTCTTAATGGGGAAACTGCGGAAGTTGATCTGGGCCACGGTTGGCCTGCTGGCGGTGCAGGGCTCTGGAACGCATGCCAGCGATGTTTTTCATGTTGAAGAAGTGCATGCCCCCCAGCACCAGCATCACCACCCCAAGCTGGGCAGAAAGGTATTTGATGGTGTCTGGGAGGGCTTCGGGTGGGGTTCTGAAGTTCAGGAACAGCGCCACAAATCCGATGTTGACCAGGTAAAACCCCACTTTGAGGAGCTGGTTCACGGAATCTGCCATCTGTTCATTGCCGTTAAAGGCATCCAGCAGGAAGATCCTGCCGTTTCTGTGCAGGGTGCCTGCCACCCAGATGGTCAGGGACAGGCTCACAGCAAGGTAGATCAGGTACGTCACGGTTTCGGTCATACAAACCTCCTTTAAGTTCACACTTACGTTTCACAACCCCTGAGGGCTGAAATCATCCGTTCACGCTGGGTCCCACCTGGGTTTTTTGCACAATGGCCATCACCTGCTCCAGGAAAGGCTGGATCATGGGTTTCAGCATGGGAAAGGTGCTGAGGTTCAGCACCTGGGCCACCAGATCCAGGGTCTGGTCGATCATCTCACGGGTGACCTGCTGGTTTTCGGTTTCGTCGTAAATGAAGTGCATGATGAAGACCATCTGCAAGGCCCACAACCCCAGCACCAGCAGTTTTTCGGTGTCTGCAGGGATTTTCTGGTCTTTGAGGATCAGGCGGATGGTGTCCAGGCCCCGTTCCTGTAAATTTCGGGTGCCTGGTCCCAGAACGCTGAGGGGATGTTCGGGTTCACCTGCATATTTGAAGATGGTACCCAGCAGTTTTTTGTCCTGCTGGATCACATCGAATTTGCTGTGAAAGAGGATCTTCATGCGTTCTGCCAGCACTGGCGTTTTGAGGGCCTGGGA
Organism: Deinococcus roseus; assembly: GCF_014646895.1. Lineage (NCBI taxonomy): Bacteria > Thermotogati > Deinococcota > Deinococci > Deinococcales > Deinococcaceae > Deinococcus > Deinococcus roseus. The sequence goes on along the minus strand of NZ_BMOD01000016.1, from coordinate 16,863 downwards.
CAGCACCAGGGCATGGTGGGCATCCTGAACGTGTTCATAATAGGCCGAGACAATGGCTTCTTTGCTGGGGAAGTAATAGTAAGCAGATCCCAGTGCTACCTCTGCGACCTTGCTGATTTCCCGCATGGTGACGGCATCTACACCACGTTCTCTGAACATGTCCAGGGCAACACGGAGGATCCTGTCGCGGGTGGGAAGGGGGTCTGTGGCATCTGATTTGAACATGTTCAAATCTTAGGCTTTTGCAGCTGTTTTGACAAGAGGCAGTGGTGCACCAGGCTGCAGGCCCCTCTTTGTGCTGATTGAAAACCTGAGATCAGGGCAAAATCTGCAAGACTGGTGTCCGGATGCTGGCCTGGTTTCACCAGAGGGGTGAGCACTGGCAAATCTTTCAACTGAAGGGTCTGGGCGGGAGTCCCCTACCCTAACCGCGCCCTTTGCGGTTTGGTGGGGGAGGGGTAGCTCACCCGCCCGTTCAGGCGGGGTACTCAAGCCTGATCCATAAGTTTATGCCTCCTATTTATTCACACAGAGATGTAGTATATTTTTCGTGTGAAGATCACCCTCACTGCCAAGCTGAAGTTGCGGCACACCCCAGAGCAGAAAGCCGCTCTGGATGCCGTGACGTTGGCCTACCGTGATGCGTTGAACTTCGCCTCTGAAGTTGCCCATGGCGAAAATAAAATGTCTCAGGCAGCAAAACTTCAGAAGATGGTCTACGAGGACTTGCGGGAAAAGTTTGGCTTGCCCTCTCAAATGGCCTGTAATGCACCTCGCCAGGTGGCGAGTAGCTACAAGGTTCAGTGGACCAAGTTCCGCCAGAATCAGGCAGCCAGAGATTTGGGTCACACCAAACGCCGTTACAAGGGACTGGATCACCCCTGCAAGTTCGTCAGTCGCACCCTGACCTACAACTTTGGGCGTGACTACTCCTGGAAGAAAAACCAACAGGTCAGTGTGCAAACCCTCGAAGGCCGTCAAGTCATCCCCTACGACGGTTACTCCAAACACCTTGCCTACATCCAGCAAGGCTGTGAAGTCGGGGCCGCAAAGCTCTATTACCAGAAGTCCAAAAAACAGTACTACCTCCTGGTCTCTCTGGACGTTGACATTGCCGAACCCAGACCAGAGCACCACAAACAGGTCATCGGTGTGGATGTGGGACAACGCTACCATGCTGTGGTCTCGAACACCCGCAACCATGCTCTTTTCCAGAGCGGCAAGCAGGCCCGCCAAAGGAAAGACCATTTTGCCCGCTTGCGTCAACACCTTCAGCGTAAAGGCACTCGCTCCGCCACCCGTCGTTTGACGGAAATCAGTGGGCGAGAAAGACGGTTTATCGCTGATTGGAACCACAAGTTAAGCCAACGCATTCTTCGACGTTTCCCTCATGCTTTCATTGGGCTTGAGGATTTGACGAACATCCGTGACCGTACTGAGGGGAGAAACAACCCCAAAGCCACGAAAAAAGTGCGTACCCACAAACGCCGTAGAAGTCAGTGGAGCTTTGCGGAACTGCAAAGCTTTCTGGCTTACAAAGCACCGCTGAATGGGTCGATGACGGTGAAAGTGGATGCGAACTACACCAGCCAAGCGTGTACTTGCTGCGGCCATACCAGCAAGGGAAACAGACCGAAAGCTGGGCTGATGTTTGTGTGTGAGAACTGCGGATACGAAGTGCATTCTGACCTCTTGGGTTCCAGAAACATTGCTTTGAGAGCGCTGGTTTCCCGGCAGGACTGGGAGGCTACGGGGTGCTTATCGACCACCCCTGACGTGACGCACGCTGAAGCCAAAACGGTACGCCTCTTGAGGTACGCCGGACTGCGGTGGAGTGCAGTTGCAAACCCCGATCAGACCTTGTGAAAGGTTGGTCGTGGGTCGTTGATAACCTTCAGAAAAACGGTATGTTGAAAGCCACTCCCTGTCCCCGAGGTTTTGATGAATGAATTGCACGATCCTTATCTATGGTTGGAAGAGATTGAAGACCCCAATGCCCAGCAGTGGGTGAATGCCCAGAGGCAGCAGCTTGCCTGGCTGGAACAACAGCCTGAGGTTCAAAACCTGCAGCAGAGGATTGAAACAGCCTTGAATGGCAACGACAACATTGCCATTCCGAACTGTCACCACGGGTGGTTCTACAACTTCTGGAAAGATGCCCAGCACCCCAGAGGCATCTGGCGCAGAACCACCCCACAGTCTTACCGTCAGGAGCAACCCGACTGGGAAGTGTTGCTGGATGTGGATGTGCTGGCCAATCAGGAACAGGAAAGCTGGGTGTGGCAAGAAAGCGTGATCTGTCCCGATGATCCAGACCGTGCGCTGGTCTTTCTTTCCAGGGGTGGAGCAGATGCCACTGTGATGCGGGAATTTGATTTGCAAAGCAAAACTTTTCTTGCAGAAGGTTTCTTTGCCCCCGAAAACAAGCAATCTGCCAGCTGGAAGGACAGAGACACCCTGTGGATCACCTGTGCCCTGAATGAACAGGAAAAAACCCTGGCCGGGTATCCCTACATCACCAGAGTGTGGCACAGGGGACAGCCCCTGCAGGAAGCCACAGCAGTGCACACTGGCCAGCCCACCGATGCAGGGATCTGGACCTACACCGAGCAAACCGGAGGCCACCAGTACCAGGTGATCCGGCAACTGGTGAACTTTTTTGATGCAGAACTACACATCAACTGGCAAAATCAGGTGCACCGCATCCACAAACCCCCCCGTTCAGAGTCCATCTTTTTTCATGACCTGGTGGTGTGCTGGTTGCGAGAAGACTGGACCCAGCAGGACCAGACGTTCACGGCAGGCAGCCTGATCATTACCCCTTTGCAAGAAGCCCTGCAGCCCGACCCTGCTTATGATCTGCTTTTTGCTCCACCTGCAGGCATGTCTCTGCAAAGCCTGACCGCCACCAGCACCCACATCCTGATCACGGCATTGCACCATGTGCGCAGCGAGGTTCATGCTTTCTCCAGAACCCTGCAAGGCTGGAACAGACAGCAGATCGAGGTGCCCGCCCTCGCCAGAATCAACCTCTGGGCAGAGGATCCAGACAGCAGCGATGCTTTTTTCATGACCGTGACGGGTTTCCTCACCCCCACCACCCTGCTCAGAATGACCCCGGAGGGGGATGCTGAAGTGTTGAAATCCAACCCGCACCGTTTTGACACCCAGGGTCTGGTGGTGGAACAGCACTTCGCGACCAGCAAGGATGGCACCCAGATTCCTTATTTTCAGGTGGCTCCAGCCCACTTGCCCCTTACGGGTCAGCATCCCACCTTGCTGTATGGCTATGGCGGATTTGAACACGCCCTGATGCCCAGTTACAGCTCAGGACTGGGCCTGGGATGGCTCAGCAAAGGCGGAGTGTATGTGCTGTCCAACATCCGTGGAGGCAGCGAATATGGCCCCATGTGGCACCAGGCTGTCCTGCGGGAAAACCGCCAGAAAGCCTATGAAGATTTCATTGCCATTGCAGAAGACCTGATCCGGCGTGGAGTGACTTCACCTGAGCACCTGGGCATTCGGGGAGGCAGCAACGGAGGCCTCTTGACCAGCGTGATGCTGACCCAGCGCCCGGAACTCTTCAAAGCGGTGGTGTCGGAGGTGCCCCTGACGGACATGTTCAGGTACCACAAGCTGCTGGCCGGGGCAAGCTGGGTGGCAGAATACGGCGACCCTGAAACCGAGGACTGGAACTTCCTGAGCCAGTACAGTCCCTACCACAACGTCAAAACGGCTGCAGAGCAGCCTTACCCTCGCACCTTTTACCTGAGTTCCACCCGCGATGACCGGGTGCATCCTGCCCATGCCCGCAAGATGGTGGCCCGCCTGAAAGAAGCAGGCCATGATGTGTTGTACTACGAGAACACCGAGGGAGGACACGCAGGCTCGGCCAACAACCAGCAGACGGCCCACTGGCAGGCCCTGGTCTACAGCTTCCTGTGGCAAGAACTGCAGTGATTGCTGCTGCACAACCTGAAACTGCCCAGCAGAGAAAAGGAGGGATGCTTCCCTCCTTCTTTTTGAATGGTCTGTTTCAGAATGCTTTTGTGCTTTTGTGCTTTTGTGCTTTTTACTGACGGCTGATTGCTGACCGCTCTGCAATCACTGCACAGCGAAGCTGACCGTGACCACTGCAGTCACGTCTTTTTCCAGGCTGGTGGTGTCGTAAGAACCGTAATCGTCCACCTGGGTGGTGAACCGGGGGGTGATCTGAAAGACCCCCATGCGGGCGCTTTTCATGGCCCCAAGCTGGCTCCCGGTGCTTTTCACCATGGCCATGGCCCGCTCTTTGGCATCTTTGGTGGCTTCCTCAAGCAGGTTCATGCGCAGGGTGGGCAGGTCCGTGTACAGGTACTGCAAAGGACTGGAGACCAGAGGAATGCCTCTGGAAATCAGGCTGCTGGCCGCCTGGTTGATGGACACGATTTTTTTCACATCAGAAGAGCGCAACTGGTAGTGTTTGTGCAGGATGTACCCGGCAACGCTGATGTCCTGACCATTGGCATCTTTGTTGTAGAAGGTGGTGGGTTCGGTGGACACGGCATCCTGCACCAGTTCTTCGGTGGGCAAGTTCTGGGTTTTCAGGAAAGCGTCCACGGCCTTGATGCTGGTGGACAGTTCGCTGTAGAGGGCCTGCAGGTCCGTGCCCTGGTTGCTGATTGAAAAATCCCAGATCACATAATTTGAGGTGATGTCTTTTTTGGTGGAGCCGGTCACCGTGATGATGTCGTCTGCTTTTTTGATGTCCCTGAAGCCCGACACCCCGATGTAAGCACACACGACCAGGGCAATGCTGAGTAAGAGTAAACCGACCAGTAATTGTGGGGAATCTTGCTTCATTTGTTCACCTGGTCTTTACGGTACTCCTTCGATTGGGGTTTTTCCTTTAATCTTCCTGAAGCCTTTCAGGTACTTTTAGAGCATGTTGGAAATTGTCAGAATCACTGACTGGAACGATCCGAGAATTGACGAATTTGGTGAACTGCAAACCCGAGCTTACTTTGACCCGGACATGCTGATTCCCATGTGGGTGATCAAACAGATGATGCAAAACCCCAGTCCCCACCGCAACGATGTTTTGCTGGTGGCCGTGGAAGATGACAAAGTGCTGGGAGGATCGGTCTTTCATTACTTGCCGCCAGCGCACGCTGGTTTTTCCAGCATCATGGCCGTGGATGCAGAGGCCCGTGGCAAAGGGGTGGCAAAAGCCCTGCACCAGGCCCGCTGGGACACCCTCACCGAAGTGGCAAAGGCCCCACCCAGAGCGGTTTTCATTGATGTTGTGGCCCCTGAGCGCCTGACAGAAGAAGAACTGGCCCAGGAGAAAGCTTACGGTTTTGATCCCTGCGGGCGGCGCAAGGTGTTCACCCAGATGGGGTTCAAACAACTGGACATCGAATACCACCAGCCTGTGGGTGGCCCGGACGGAGGCCCTGTCACCAGCATGGACCTGCTGATCTACGCCCCCAATCTGCATGAGGTTTTTCCGCTGGAGTGGGTGCTGGACACCATGCATGCCTACTGGGTGCCCTGGCTGGGCAGCGAACGGGCAGACCAGGCCACCGAGGAACTGAAAGCCAGAGCAAAAAGCAACCCGGTGAATTTGCTACCACCCGATCACGCCTGCCGTCCATAGGTTTTTTAGCTCATGTGTGCAGCTTGCTGCACGGGGTTATGCTACGGCCATGCAAAACCCACACCATCAAGACAGCAGGCCAGACCTGCAACCGTTCATCGATCAGGCCCGCCAGGATCTGGCGGATCTGGTCCGTCTGGAATCCGTTTCAGCCCAGGGCCGCATGCTGGCCGAAACGGCCCACCATGTTGGTGAACTGCTGCAAGCAGAAGGCTTCACTGTGCAGTCTTACCCAGGAGAGGTGGCTCCCATTCTGGTGGCAGAGGCCGGAGAAGGCCCCAGAACCCTGCTGATTTACAACCATTACGATGTGCAGCCCGAAACCCCGCTGGAACTCTGGGATTCCCCTCCTTTTGAAGCCACCGAGCGGGATGGACGGCTGTATGGTCGGGGCATCAGCGACGACAAGGGAGAATTCATTTCCCGTCTGGCTGCAGTGCGGGCCTTGAAAGCCCAGCATGGGGGCACACTCCCCCTCAAGATCAAATGGCTTCTGGAAGGCGAAGAGGAAATTGGCAGCCCCAGCCTGTCTCCTTTCGTGCATGCCCATGCAGAGGAACTGGGGGCCGATGGGTGCTGGTGGGAATTTGGCAGCATTGACCCACAGGGCAGACCTGTGATTTATGCAGGCCTGAAGGGCATCATCTGCCTGGAACTGAGGGCAAAAGTCTCTGATTCAGATTTGCACTCCAGTCTGGGTGCAGTGGTGGACAACCCCCTCTACAAACTTTCAAAAGCGATTGCCAGCCTGCGGGATGAAACCGGCAAAGTCACCATCGACGGCTTTTATGACGATGTGAGGGCACCTTCAGCAGCAGATCTTGACGCGGTCCAGCGCATCCCCGATGAAAGCAAAGCTGTCCAGCAGGCTTATGGCATCAAAGGCTTTCTGCAAGAGGTGTCTGGCGCAGGTTACTACCAGCGTCTGGTCTTCGAGCCCTGCTTGAATGTCAACGGCTTCCATGGGGGTTACGGCGAGGCAGGCAGCAAGACGGTGCTTCCTGCAGAGGGATTTGCCAAAATCGATTTCCGCCTGGTGCCCGACCAGACCCCAGAGCGGGTGCTGGAACTTTTAAAAGCCCATCTGGCACATCACAATCTGGCAGACATTGAGGTCATTGAGCTGGAAAGCCATGAGCACCCCGCCCGCAGCGATGTGGCCCATCCTTTTGTGCAACTGGCCTTGAAAGTGGCTGCAGAGGTGCATGGCAAGGAAGCGGTGCTGCACCCCAGCAGTGCAGGCAGCGGCCCAATGCATCCTTTTATTGAGGCGATTGGGCTGCCGGTGATTGCTGCTGGAATTGGCAACCACGCTTCCCGGGTGCATGCCCCCAACGAGAACATCGTGATTGCCCACTTTGAAAAGGGCATCGAATTTGGCCTGAAACTGATGGACGAACTGGCCCGGCTTTAAGCGGTTTCCCTTTGAGGTTCAAAAGGAAATTCAATCTGTTTTGCCACCCGAACAGCAAAATCCATCCCGTGGTCCAGTCCAATCAGGTGCAGGCTGAGCAGCATGCCTGCTGAAACTCCAGCAGAGGTGAACACCTTGCCTTCCTGGGTGAAGTTCACCTCTGCTTGGACCTGCACCTGGGGGTAAGCGGCCTGCAAATCTGCCAGGTCTTCCCAGTGGGTGGTGGCAGGTTTACCGTCCAGCAGGCCTGCTTCTGCCAGCAGGAAAGCGCCTGTGCAAATGGAAGCCGTGGTTTCGGTGTGCTGGTGTTGCTCCTGGATCCACTGGATCACCCTGGGTTTTTGCAATTCAGATGTGACCACCCCACCAGACACAACCAGCACATCCAGTCTGGGATGGTTGGCAAAATCAAAGTGAGGCAACACCTGAAAGAGGTTTCTGGCTTTAATGGTTTCGGGTTTTTCAGCAACCAGCAACACCTGATAGGGTTCAGGTTCTCCCAGGCGATTTTTCAGGCGGTTGGCTACACTGAAAGCCTCGAAGGGGGCGCTGAAATCCATCACTTCGGCTTCGTCAAAAATGTAGATGCCCACGGTTTTCATGAACACAGTGTAGGTGCTGGTTTTTCAGGCTTTGCTGCTTTGGCCGAATCGGTCCGCTTTCTGTCTGAGAAAGCTTGCTGAAAGAACATAAAAAGAAAAAGGCCCCTTTGCAGGAGCCTGAAATTTCTGGTGCCGAGGAGGGGACTTGAACCCCTACACCCAAACGGGCGCTACCCCCTCAAAGTAGTGCGTCTACCAATTCCGCCACCTCGGCAGGGCAAGAAGTATGATATGTACAAATTGCTTTTTTGTCAAGCTGTAAGCAATACGGGTTATTTCTGCACCATGACAGTGAAATTGCAGAAAATCACAGCTTCATTTGATGGACAAGGAAGGCCATGTTCTGGAAACGTTCAGCCCTGCCCATTTCAAAAAAGATCAGTGTTTCAGGCATCCATGACCTGCAACTCAGGGGGGTGAGCCACATCATCTCCATCAATGATCCAGACCATGCGCCCCCCAGAGCAGTATTGCAAAGCAATGCAGAAGTGATGGTTCTGAAATTTTCGGACACTTTTGAAAATCTGGCGGGCAGTGACCCACCCACTGTGCAGCACCTTGAAGCAGTAAAAGCTTTTCTGGAAGAAGAAAAAACCAGGATTCGCAAGGTGCATGTGCACTGTCAGGTGGGCACCAGCCGTTCCACTGCGGTGGCTTTGCTGGTGATGCACCTGCTGGATCCCCAGAAACCCGAACGTGAACTGGTGCAGATCCTCAGGAAGGTGCGCAAACAGGCTGCTCCCAATCCGTTGCTCATCCGCCTGATCGATCAGCAGCAAGGCACGCATTTTTCTGAAGCTTTGGGTTACACCTGAGTTACATCTGTCACCAGATCAGGGAATCTGTCGAGACGAATTAAAAAGCCCTGAGGAGGGCTTTTTCGCTGCTTGAAGGGTACCGGTACCCTGGGGGTGACAGTTTTTTGTCTAAGTGTTTTGCCGGACAGAACCCTTTACAGCACATCGGATTCATGTTACCTTTGTTCCTGTCGCTTGCAGGGTGCCAATTGGCGGGCTTTGCATGTCGAGACTTCACAATATGGAGAAACAACCATGAGCATCAACAAAACCGAAGTGATCCAGCAGTACGCAACCAAAGAAGGCGACACCGGCAGCACCGCAGTGCAGATCGCCATCCTCACCGCCCGCATCAACAACCTTTCTGGCCACCTGAACGTCAACCAGAAAGACAAGCACGGCCAGCGCGGCCTGCAGATGATGGTCGGCCAGCGCCGCCGCCTGCTGCGTTACCTGGAGCGCAGTGACTTCAATGGTTACATTGAACTCACCGACAAACTGGGCATCCGCCGCGGTCACACCCAGGTCAAGTAAGCCGGGTCAAGTCAACCGGGTCAAGTCAGTCTAAAAATTCAGTTTCTTTGGAAACTTTGCCCACCCTTCGGGGTGGGTTTTTTGTTATGTTGAAGGTGTGCGTGCAATTCAAATCTTATTGACCCTGGGGGTTTTCATGGGCACAGCTCAGGCCAGAGAATTCAGGGTTCATGCCCTGCAACCCAGTTGGGATGTCCCGGTGTACCAGTCCGCAGAAACCTTCCAGAAGTGGATGCATTCGCAACTGGTGCTGGCCCGGACCAACTTTGATCCCCAGCATCCCAATCTGGTGGTGCTCACCGAACTCAATGGTTTGCCCCTGGCTGTGCGCGGGTCTGTGCTGGCCCAGAAAGCCCCCAGTTTGCAGCTTGCTCTGGTGGCCAGCCTGATCAAACACCTCCCGGAAAGCGCCTATTTTGCCCTGACCCAGAAAGTCAACATCGTGCAGGGCCTGATGCTCTCTCTGGCCCCGGACAACATGCCGCTGTACCTCAGGACCTGTGCTGAACTGGCAAAAGAACATGGGGTGTATCTGCTGTGCGGCAGCAGTGTGCATGTTCACCTGAAGCAAGAGAACAACCGGGTCATGATGGCTTCTCCTGAGCTTTACAATCAGGCGGTTTTGCTCAGCCCGGAAGGCAAGGTGCTGGGGGCCTGGGACAAGGTGCACCTCACTGCAGATGAATACCCGCTGGGCATGGTGGATGGCAAACTGCAAGACCTCATCACCGTTCCCACCCCTGTGGGAGACATTGGGGTGGCCACCAGCCTGGACGCCTTCAAACCCGACGTGATTGCGCAGCTGGAACGCACTGGAACCACCGTTTTCCTGCAGCCTGATGCCAACGCCACCGAATGGACTGGCACCGAACACGGCACCTCCACCCGGCGACCCCAGCCCGAAGCCTGGCTGGACAGCAGCTGGGCCGTGGTGCAAAACAGCAAGGTGATCCAGTATGCGGTCAATCCCATGGTGGTGGGCAACCTGTTTGAGGTCAGCTTTGATGGACAGAGTGCCATTGTGGGCAAAGCAGACACCTTCAAACAGCAGCAGTCTTACATCATGACCGAGCCCAGAGCGGGCTTTCTCGCTCTGATGCCCTGGGTGGAGGACGGTTCTCCTGAAACCCTGAGGCAACTGGGAGAGAAGCTCAAAGCAGGTTCAAAAGATCCCATGGAAAACCAGTACCAGTCTGGAGCCATCTACGCAGACCTCACCCTTTCAGAAAGCACGGTGCCTCCTCACCCGTTGCGGCCTTTTGAAGAAGCCCTGCAAGCCGTGATAGACGGCAAGGACATTCAGAATCCTGCCAGAGCCCTGGGTTATTTCTGGTGGATTGCAGGTGCGCTGCTGCTCCTGACCCTGTTTGGACGGGCCAGAACCGGCTGGAAGGTGCTGTTTGGGCTGCTGGGACTTTTGCTGATTGGACTGGGGTTCTGACCCTCACCACGAGCTGCGCTCGGTCCTCTCCCTCAGGGAGAGGAAAGCAAAGTGAAACAAGCGAGGTGAGGGTCAATATACTCCAGCATCATTGACCCGTCGTTCTTGCACATTCAGGGTCTTTCGCACCTTCAGAACCCGCAGTTCCACACTGCCCACAGGCAACTGGGTGAACCCGAAATACCCGGTGGCATCCGTGACGGTGCGGGCCAACAATTTCCCGGATTTCCAGAGCTCCACAGCAATCCCAGAAACCTCTTTCCCTTTCAGCTGGCCTTTTAAAGAAGTGCTGGGAAGAGGAGCCCCATCGAAGGCTTCACCTGAAGGCAACAGGTTTTTCAGGGCTTCATATTCTGTGGTGACGGTAGGGTTGGAGGTGTAATTCCCCAGGTTGGGAAACCGGTAGGAGTAACCTGCCCAGCCCATGTGTGTGTTCACAGCTTTCTGGGTCTGGGCCTGAATGCCAGCAAAATCATTCAGGTACCAGGCAATGCCAGAAGCATTCACCCCTGCCTGCTTTGCTGCAAAATCCACCCAGCCTGCATACCACTGGTCCTGGGGGGCTTTGCTCTGGCGCTTGTAATTCATCATCACATTCAGCTCCAGAAAGCCTTCTTTCAGCCACTGGGGCCAGTTTTGCAACACTTCTGCATATGTGCGGGTGGTTTTGAAGCCTTCCTGCGTCTTTGGGGGTGGCCCATAAGTGATGGTGGCTGCACTGAACCAAATGCTGGGTTTTGCATTCTTGACTTCCAGGTACAGGTGCTTGACCAGCAAAGACACCTGATCCCTGCGCCAATCCATCCATTTGCGATCCTGCGGAAGGGGAATGCGGGTGGCTCCGGTTTCCCGGAAATAGCGGGACAGGGAATAAGGGTTGTACCCCCAGATGGGCGCACTGATCTTCACCGGGTCCGGGTAGCGGATGCGGTCCAGCATGATGCCGTCCAGCGCATAATTCTGGGCCAGGCTCCTCAGGCCATCGGCAAAGAACTTCACCACCCCGGGATGGGCCAGATCAAAATAATAATCCTTGCTGACCAGGGCTTCCCCTGCATTGTTGAAGGTCAGCCAGGTGTCAGCAAATTCATCCAGTCCGTGGGCATTGATGGGATGCAGCGGATTTCTGGGCAGGGCCACCTCGCTGCTTGTCATGGCATGAACAATCACCCAGGCGTGCACCTGCAGTCCTGCACTGTGCGCTTCCCGGATCAGCACCTCCAGAGGATCAAAGCCTTTTGGAACATTGATGTCCTCGGTCACCGGGAAGGTGCTTTTCAGGCAGTAACAATCTGCCCGCCGGACCACCTGTGCAAACAGGGCATTGAGGCCCAGGGTGCGGGCATCCTGCACCAGTTTCTTGATTTCGGTTTCGTTTTTGAACCCGGAGCCGAAAGCATCCACCCACAAACCCCGCAGTGGTGCAGCAGCAGCAGTAGACATCAGGACGGACAGCAGGGAAGGCAGCAGGAGAGGAGAGCGTTTCATGACGTTTGGGTCAGTATAAGGGGTCAGGGGTCAAAGTGGGGTTAAGACTTTTTGTGCCGAGGCCTGAGAGCAAAAAGCATCTGTGATGGGATGGCTTGAGACCATGAGGACTGTTCAGCACGTCTTTCTGAGGTTTGAAAATCTGAGACTGTACAGAGAAAACCTCCGTCCTGGGCACCTTGCCCCCGGCTCTGGGCGCAGAGCCCTCGGCTTCCCTCCATTTCCTAGATTCTGTGCTATAATTGCAAGGCTTATTCTGGGCCAAAAAAGCTCAGGACTCCAAGGAGGCTTACGAACATGTCTAAAGTCTGCGAACTTTGCGGAAAAGGACCCGTCGTGGTGAACAGTGTCATCCGTCGCGGTAGAGCAAAAAAAGATGGCGGGGTAGGTAAAAAGACCACCGGCATCACCAAAACCCGTCAGTTGCCCAACCTGCAACGCGTGACCCTGCGTCGCGGTGAAGCTGTGCTGCGCCTGCGCGTCTGCACCAAGTGCCTGAAGAACGCCCACACCCTCTAAGGGTGCGGTCATCTTAAAAGCCTCACTTTCAGATCCCTGGAGTGAGGCTTAAACTTTTGGGCCTACCCAGAAATAAATGAAAACGCAGATGTGCAAGTCTGCGGTTTTTTTTATGCTTGAAATGGAAAATTCAGCAAAGGAAAATGGAACATGCCAAAACTCAACCAAATCATTGCCGTGGAAAAATCTGTCAAAAGCCGCTCTTTTCAGGAGCTCACCGAGGCGCACCACGCCCTGCAGAAACCTGCCCTGCTTTCCGGGATCACCCGCACCTACCGTCCCAAAGACGAAGAAGGCGAGCAACTGCCTCCCGAATCCACCCGGGTGCAGGTCAAGGCAGAGGAGATCGTGCAGAACACCGCCCGCATCCTCTCGAACCTCTTTGATGTGACCGCCACCAAAGACTGGACCAACTGCGAGGCCCGTGCAGATGTGGTGGTGGGTGAGCAGGTGCTTTTGAAAGACGTACCGGTCAGCTACCTGCTGTTCCTGGAAAAGCAACTGGTGGATCTGAACACCTTTGTGCGCAAGTTGCCTGTTCTGGACGCCTCAGAAAGCTGGTCTTTTGATCCGGGTGCGGACTGCTACGCCACCGAACCCATCCAGACCGTGCGCACCAAGAAAATCCCCCGCAACCACGTCAAGGCAGAGGCCACCGAAAAACACCCTGCCCAGGTGGAGGTCTACTACGAAGATGTGACCGTGGGTTACTGGCGCACCCTCAAATTCTCGGGGGCACTCCCTGCCCAGCGGGTGCATGAACTCCTGGGCCGCATTCAAAAACTCCAGCAGGCTGTGAAGTTTGCCCGCGAGGAAGCCAACAATGTAGAAGCAAAAGAGCAGAAAGTCGGAGAGAAATTCTTCAATTATCTGTTTGGCTGATCTGTTGCTGCTGAACTAGGCCCTTTGGTGGATGCCTGAAATTCAGCAGCGCTTTATAATGCTTTCCGGAGTACCAGGCTCAATCTGAGCTTCAGTCTGACCGGAGCGTGGTGTCCAGTGCAGGTTCGAGTCCTGCCCCTGCCACGATGGCAGGGTGGCCCAAAGGCAGAGGCGCACCCGACTCCAAAACCAAGTTCAAGCTCTTGCTCCAGACTTGGCATTCGCTGCTGAACGTCAAATCAAACGCTGATGGTCGAAACCTGCTGCATATGGGTTCAAATCTCATCTGGCCCGCCAATCCTGGGCCGGTCGCCTAACGGTAAGGCACAGCAACCTCAAGAATGAACCAGAAGTTTAAACGTGTTGACGTGCGCAAATGAGCAGCAAACTTTGGCCCCGAATCAGGCTACGATTCGGGGCAGCTTTTTTGATTGTGATGTGGAAAGGATCAACCATGACCATCAAAAAAACCCCTCTGGAAGCTGTGGGATGCTGGATTTTCAGGTACATCTCTCTCGGCAAGCAGGGTTATGGGGTGCTTTTCAATGAAGAATAGAAAGACAATTTTCAATTCATCGACCAGAACAGAATCCTGCTGTATGCAAGTGAACATGCGGCGCTGCATCACTCTGCTTCCCACCTGACCCAGAAAATCTTTGAATTTCAGGCCATCGATGTGGACTTTTATGACTTCAGCGAGGAGGACATCTTCATCCTGAACATGGAAGAGGCCTCTCATCTGGTCACCCAGGTGGATCAACTGGACCGCAAAGAACAGGCCCGCCTGATGGACCTTTGCAACCTGTGTGATGATATTTTGCTGTTCTGCAACAGCACTGTGAAAGATGATGGGTACATGCGAAGCACCATCATGGACGTGTTTTTTGATCAGAAACCCCGGGAAATCCATGTGGAGAGGATTATTCGCATCTGGCGCAGAATTTACCGCAAGGTGGATCGGCTGTTTCAGAGGGCTGCATCTCAGGCATGAACACAAAAAGCTGAAGGTCTCCCTCCAGCCAGAGTTGAGCAGCAGGCACAAACAGGCTTCATACCTGAAGCCCTTGCTTGTTGGTTTCGGGTTTTTTGCTGAACAGGTTGGAAGCAATCAGCAGGATGGTCCCGACCACCACACAGGAATCGGCAATGTTGAAGATGGGAAATTCCTGATGGTAGATCTTCTGCGTCAGCCAGGACAATTGGTGGGAATAAAACATGTCGATGACCTTGCCATACCACGCAATGTCGATGGCGTTGCCCATGGCCCCCACAGAGATCAGCAGGAGGGGCCAGAAATCCAGGCCTCTGGGCTTCTGTTTCCAGAGGTAAACCAGAATTCCAAGTCCAACCCCTGCCCTCAAAACAGCAAGCAGGGTGGTTGCTCCAGCAAACGTGTTCCAAGCTGCTCCCGTGTTGAAGGTCAGCACCAGAGAGAGCACATTTTGAATGACAGGCAAATAGGTGTCGGTTTGCAGGTGGCCCAGAGACCAGACTTTCAGCCACTGGTCCAGACCAACAAGCACAGCAAAGATCACAATTGCAATCGGCATGCTGCATGGTAACCAAGATTTAAATGAGATAAAAAAACCGGAGGTTTCCCTCCAGCTGCTGTTTGAAAGGTCTGAAACAGGCTTCAGGCTTCAGGAGTGCTTTGCTTCTTGGGCTCAGGCTTTTTGGTGAACAGGCTGGAGGCAATCAGCAAGATGGTTCCGACCACCACGCAGGAATCCGCAATGTTGAAGATGGGGAAGTCCTGATGCTGGATCTTCTGGGTGATCCAGGACAGCTGGTGGGAATAAAACATGTCCACCACCTTGCCTGCCCGGATGCCATCAATTGCATTGCCCACAGCACCAGCAGAAATCAAAACCAGAGACCAGAAGGTGATGCCTCTGGGCTTTTCACGCCACAGGTACACCAGAATGCCCAGACCCACCACGATCCGCAGCACCGCCAGAATTTTGGTGGCTCCACCCAGCATGCCCCAGGCAGCTCCGGTATTGTAAACCAGCGTCAGGGACAGCACATTTTCAATCAGGGGTTTCAGCACGTAAGGTTGCAGATGGGTCACCGACCAGGCTTTGAGCCACTGGTCCAGACCCATCAGCACAGCGAAGACAATCAGAGCTAAAGGCATCCCTAGAAGTATAACGGAGCCAAAAATGAAACAGGTAGGGGAGATTCCTGTTCCTGTGCACAGAGAGGGTTTTTGGCAATTCCGTACAAAGCAACTTTCCGTCAGAACAAAAATGTTAGATTAAACGCATGGCGAAAGTGGAGTCCTTCGATTTAGACCACACCAAAGTTCGCGCTCCTTATGTCCGAATTGCTGGCGTGAAACACACCCCGAAAGGGGACACCATCACCAAATATGACCTGCGTTTAACGCAACCCAATCAGGAAGCCATTGATTCTGCCACCCTCCACACCCTGGAACACCTGCTGGCAGGCTACCTGAGGGACCACCTGCAAGATGTGCTGGATGTCTCCCCCATGGGCTGTCGCACGGGCATGTACATGGCGGTCATTGCTGAGCCTGCTCCTGAAGAGGTGCGTCTGGCTTTTGAAAAATCCCTGCAGAATGTGGCTTCCCACGGAGAAACCATTCCTGGCGTCAGTGAACTGGAATGCGGCAATTACCGGGACCACGACCTGCAACATGCCAGAGAAGTGGCCAGGAAAGTGCTGGACCAGGGCCTGATTGTTCAGGAGACCGTCACCATCGAGAGATGACCCAGCAAAGATGACACGCCCACTTCCCTCCGACGACCCCTTCAAGGCACTGGACCAGACCCTCTTGCAGCTTTTGACTGCTTTAGAGGTGGTTTTGATTGCCCGTCCTCTGGCCACTGTGCTGGGGGAAGAAGAAGAGGTGACCGGAGCCCAGCTTCGCACCCTGAGGTTTCTGGACAGTGTGGAATTTGCCCTGGTGGGGGACATTGCGGCAGGGCTGGGCATCTCTTATCCTGCTGCCACCAAGGCTGTGGACCGCCTGTGTGATCGGGGTCTGGCAGAGCGTTACCGGGATGCCATGGATGCCCGCCGCATCCAGGTCAGCCTGACTTCCCGTGGAAAAACCGTGCTGCAGGAAGTTCAGGCAGAACGCACCCGTTACCTGCAGGGCATTTTCCAGCACCTGGCCCAGTCCCCTGCAGAAATGAACAGCCAGCTCTCGCACTTGCTGCGGGAGATCACCAGAGATTCTGACGTGCTGGAAGCCATTCGCAGGCAAAGTGGTCAGTTCAGAACCGACTGACATATATATAAGGGAAGCAAATTCACAGCAAGCACACAGAAGGAGGCTTTCGCCTCCTTCTGCTTTTTGGTTTCTTTGCCGGGGGTTTTTCTCCAGAATCCGTATAGACAACTGGGGTTTTGTCTGGGCGTTTTGAGGTGCTTTTTTCCCGTCTAGGACGAAAAGCTTAGAGGGTTCGTCTGGGTGGCGTATGGAGAGTGTTGACATAAGTGCCTATTGGTAGTATTCTTTTCTTCGCCCGAGAGGAAGCGGAAACGCAGAAACGAAGGCGGAGTTGTTTGACAACCGAACG